>NZ_NXLP01000142.1:0-1607 GCF_003364125.1 Helicobacter sp. MIT 14-3879 | reverse complement strand
ATCTAAAATTCACACATAGCCTGCGACTTTAGCAAGTAAGTATCCCGCAAGGCAGGAGCTAAATACGCCTAGCAAGCCCGGAATAATAAAGCTATGATTAATCACAAATTTTCCAATATGCGTTGTGCCTGTCCTATCGAATTGAATAGTTGCCAAGTCGCTGGGATAAGTAGGCAGGATATAATACCCATAGCAAGCTGCCGCAAAGGCTACGATGATTCCGGGCTCTACGCCGATACCTAAAGCAAGGGGGACAAAGGCGGCTAATGCGGCGGCTTGGGAATTAACGAATTTTGAAATGAGTAAAAGCATAATGGCATAAGTCCAAGGATAGTCCCTCACCACACCGCCTAATGCTGTTTTCATCATCGGCGTATGCACGGCAAACATCGTGTCTGCCATCCAGCTGATACCAAACACAGCCACCAAAGCAATCATACCTGATTTAAAAATCTCATTGCTACCGATTTTTCGCGTATCCACCTTGCCAAAGATAATGATGAGTGCGCCTGCAAGCAGCATAAATGCCTGTATCACATTCACCATAGAGATATAGTCAATATCGGGATTTTCTAGCTTGTCTTTTACAGGAATGACCTTAATCTCTCCAGATTCTATGGCGGCTTTAAATTTGCTCTTTTCCTCATCTGCCTTTTTCTTTTGGTCAAAGCCAAGTTTAGAGAGGTCAATTACGCCCTTATTCTCACCATTAGGCGTCCATTTAATCGTTGTTTGCTCCTTAATTACAGCTTGATAGGATAGCTTCTGCCCCCAATTTGGCTTTAACATATCAAAAGCTCCAATCAAAGCCACAAGGGCAATCGCACCTAAGAATATCCACATCGCCACCCAATCGCTTCTAGGGAGCTTCACATCAAGCAGGGTTTTAGAATCCCCATAGACATATTGCTTAAATTCGGGGTCTTGGATTTTTCTTTGGAACTCTTCGTCTTTGTCCAAATCCTTGCCCCTAAACCAGCTAAAGATTCCCACGCAAAGCACGCCAAAGAGTGTGCTAGGAATGGTGATTTGAAGTAGGCTGATATAGCCATCAAATCCAGCCAATTTATGCTCGGCATTGAGCAGGTAGGCAGTGAGGCTCACCACCGCCACAGACACAGGCGAGGCGATAATCCCCATTTGACTTGATACCGATGCGGCTGCCATAGGACGCTCGGGGCGGATTCCATTCTTAATTGCAATGTCATAAATGATAGGCATAATCGTATAAACCACGTGTCCCGTGCCACAAAGGATAGTTAGGAAGCAAGTTACAAAGGGTGCGAGTATCGTTAGAAATTTTGGATTGCGTCTTAGAATCCGCTCTGCGATTTGTAGCATCACATCTAACCCTCCGCTAGCTTGTAATGTCGCACTTGCCACTACAACTGCCAAAATGGTAAGCATCACATCAATCGAGGGCTTACCGGGCTTAATATGAAAGCAAAATACCAACATTAAGATTCCAATACCGCCCAAAAGCCCCAATGCTATCCCGCCCTTTCTTGCGCCATAGAAAAGGCATACAAGCACCACAAGCAACTGAATACCAAACTGCCACCCCTCTGGCAAAGATGTCAAGAAATTCATTAGGCTAACTCCTTATT
>NZ_NXLP01000040.1:0-12477 GCF_003364125.1 Helicobacter sp. MIT 14-3879 | reverse complement strand
AAATAATATGGAAGATTCTATTATATCACGTTCTTTTCGCTTATTGTGAATCTACTCTTAGATTCTCATGGGCTACATGAAGCAATGACTTTTGATATTATAAAAGGCTTAAATAGGCATAACACGGATATTATCTGCCAAGTGTTGCTTAAGCACTTCTTCTATGGCATAAAGAGTTCCTGTTGCTGCACTTGCACAACCATCACATGCGCCCATATAACGAATATACACATCGATGAAATCATCACTTGTATCTTTAATATCAAGAATTTCCATGTCGCCACCATCCATCATAAGCATGGGTCGGATATGTTCATCAATGGTCTTATCAACTGCTTTTACCTTTTGTGCAATAGTCATGTCTTGAAAAGACAGTTGTCCGTTTGCTGCTCGATTTACTTTTGTTTTTAATGCCTCTTGTTCCATTTGTGTTCTTACTTCTGCAAGAATATCTACCAAATAATATTCTCTTTTTTCGTGTCCGCCAGAGCGAATGCAGGATTTGCAAAATCCACCTGCTTTTGTATACTGTGTAATTTCTTCTACAGTTTTTAAGTCATTAAGCTTAATAACTTCACGGATAGTGGCAAGACTAACACGTGCGCACTCACAAACAATAATTTCTTCTTCAAAATCTTCAGCATTTTTGCCAAGATAGAGCCCAGCTGCTTTTTTAATCACATCGTATGCCATAACCGAACAATGCATTTTCTGTCCAGGGACTGCGGGCGTATTTGGGTCATCGCGCAAAGCATATTCGACATCAAGATTGGTAATTTTAACCGCATCTTGTACTCTTTTGCCAAGGCAAAGCTCTACCATCATATCGCTACTTGCAATTGCAGTACCGCAGCCAAAGCTCTTAAACTTTGCGTCAATAATCTTATCATCTTTATCCACGAGCCAATACAATCGCACTGCATCTCCGCAAGATTCTGCACCATAGTCAGCTACAATTAGTTTAGCGTTTTTTGCATCGGCATCTTTTTGAGTAAGGACCCCTAAATGTGTGGGATTATCCATTCTTTCACTCACTTTATTGGAGTAAGCATCCCAAAGTGCTCCTCCGATTAAATCATTCTTTGCCATTATTAATCCTTATCATTAAATAATTTATCGTTGTCTTAGTAGATTTCTGTACACGATAATGATTGTTGAATCTACGCGCTATATGAGCTAGAAATATTACGCAAACGTACCACAGCTCTTTTAAAAACCTCTATTGTATAATCAATTTCTGCTTGGGTAGTAAAACGACTAAGTGAGATTCTAATTGCAGTATGTGCCAATTCTTTATCTGCACCGATAGCTACCATTACGGGATTTGCCTCTAAATCCTCACTAGCACAAGCACTTCCCGTTGAACAGGCAATTCCAGCTTTGTTCAAATCCCATAGCATCGCTTCACCCTCAATCCCTCGCAAGCTAATAAGTGTAGTATTAGGTACACGGTGAGTTGTGTTGCCAACTACAAAAACATCTGGAATCTCTGTAAGAGCATTTTCTAGTGAATCACGCAATTTTCTTACGATGGAATTTTCAAAGTCCAAAAAATCTACAGAGAGCTTCATCGCTTCTCCCATACCAATAATATAGGGGACATTCAAAGTGCCACTGCGCCTACCTCGCATGTGTTCCCCCCCGTGCAAAAGCGGTGTCAATTCTATTCCTTCGCGGATATAAAGTCCTCCTATTCCCTTTGGTCCATGGAATTTATGAGCGCTAAAGCTTAAAAAATCAACATTTGCTTCTTGCACATCAACAGGAATTTTGCCAATAGCTTGCACGGCATCTGTGTGGAATAATACACCTTTTTCTTTACAAATTTTGCCAATTTCTTGAATGGGGAAAATAAGCCCCGTTTCGTTATTTGCCCACATAACACTTACCAGAGCAGTTTTATCTGTGATTGCCCTATGTACTTGTTCAGCAGTGATAACGCCTTCATTGTTAATGGGTAGTCGTGTAACTTCTACGCCTAAACTTTCTAAAAAACTGCAAGTGGCACTGACTGCTGGATGCTCAACTTCCGTCGTAATGATATGATTCTTATCTTTATTGTGAATCAAATCAAAATATACACCTTTCAATACCCAATTATTAGATTCAGTAGCACAACCTGTGATAATAATGTCATCACTGTCGTTTGCATTAATGCCCTCGTAAAGCTTCTCTAGGGCATCTTGAATTGCTGGGTGTGTCTCTGTACCGTATTTATGTAGGCTATTGGGATTACCAAATTTCTCACAAAAATAAGGCTGCATTATATCTCTCACTTTTGGGTCTATCCTAGTGGTTGCATTATTGTCTAAGTATATTCTTTCTTGCATTAATGAACTCCTAAATAATGAAAATTATCTTCCAAGTATTTTTTTATTTCTTTCATAATGATTTGGGCTATGAGTTGAAAATATACCAAAATTTAGCAGATTTTAAAATAAAAAACAGACAAAATCAATGTAAAAAATTAAATGAGTAAAATAATTATACATTTACAAGAGAGATTGCGCATTTTTTAATCAGAATCCTATTGTCTTAAGGGTTATTTTCCTGACAACCTTATCTTACATTGCGGCAGAATAATTTTATTTAAATGAGGAAGTTTAAGATTTCTGTCCCTTTTTACATCACCAAATTTTTGCAATAATGAAACAATCATTCTGCGATAACATACAGCCATAAGGGGATAGTCATAAAACTTGCCAAAAGACCGAAAGCCACGCTATTTAATGCTAATCTACCGTTAAGCTTTGCCTTAAGGGCGAGTGCCACGCCACTTACAAGAGGAGGCATAGCGACTTCTAATAGCACCATGCGCCATGGGTTAGTGAATCCTCCCATAACAAAATGCACGAAACAAAACAATATCAAAGGGGCTAAAATCATCTTAACGCTTAAAAGTAAGGTGGTAAGTTTCCAATCTAAAATTCCCTTTAGTTCAAGTTGCACGCCAATAGCAAAGAGAGCAACGGGAGTAGCGGTTTGGGCTAGGCTTTGCAAAGGTACAAATAAATCCTTTGGAATCTCAAAGGGAATAAGCCTAAAGGCAAAGCCGCAAAGTAGAGATAAAAATAAGGGGCTTTTAAAAAGTCGCACAAGCACAGCAGACACCGAAAATACCCCTTTACCTCCTAAGCTAAGCATAATAGGTGCAAGGAAAGCAAAGGGGATTCCTGTAACGAATTGATCATAAATGACAACTTGATTAGCATAGTCTTCACCCAATGCCCCCTTGATGATTGGCAAGCCTAAATAAAGCGTATTTCCCAACATGCCCATAAGGCATAGCACAATAGTGCTTTCTCTATCAATCCGAAACAACTTTCCTATCAATAGCAAAATAAGTGTTCCACAAATATTACACAATAAAGCAATAAGACACATGAATAAGAAAGCAAGATTAATTTCTGCGTGATATGTCCCATTAAAAACTTGAGCTGGTAGGGCAAAATTCAGCAGGAATCCAAGCAAAATGCCGCTTTGTTTATTTCCTACCAAACGCAATATCTTTGCCGCATAGCCAATAAAAATAAAGACAAAAATACTATACATTGCTAGCAACATACTTACTCTTTATTTGTCAAGAATCTGAAGTAGCACATTATAACAGTATTTGTAAGAATAGGCAGATTTTGCACAAAGATTTATAAAAATAAGCCCTTGATAACATCATCAATATCGGAAAATCTAATGTTTGTAATTGAGTGAAAGATGTTGTAATTCTTTTAAGAAGCTTTGAATATTTTTTGATTCTCCTTGTATGACAATATTGAAAGTTTCTCCCAGAAATTTCTTTTGCAGAATCTCTAGCCCGTGTGTATGTGCAAGATAAGCGATAAGGTTGTAATGATTAATAGTTTGTGTGAGTGTAAAAGTCTCTTTGACGGTATAGGGTTCTAAGAGATGAGATTCCTTAGCCTTTGCAATGACATTCAGACTAGCTTGCGTGTAAGCACGGACAAGACCACCAATACCAAGCTTTATGCCACCGAAATATCGCACACAAACGCACATTGCATTAATAATTTGTTCACCGCGCAAGACTTCTAATATAGGCATACCCGCGCTCCCCTTTGGCTCTCCATCATCGCTGCTAGATTCTAGGATTTGTTTATTGGGACCCATAACACGTGAAGCTGTAACAAAATGTGCTGCTTTTTTATGTTCCAAATGCAGTGTTTCTAGGACAGAATCATGTCTATTTTTTATCTGGGAGATTATAGAATCACCTTTTTGAATGCTAGAAATATCATCTAAGCCCTTATCATTTTGTAACACAGGCTCTTGGACTAATGCCATATTGTAAAGGTATGCTAAGAATTTTGAATGTTTTACTTCATGAATGCCTAAAATAGCAACGTTTGCATGATGAGAATCTGTATTAAGCAAAACATACACAGAAATATCCTTATTATAAAACTCAATTAAGATAAAGCAACAATGTCTTTACTCAAACTTTGTTTTCACACCATGGCATGGCAATCCTAATGCTAGGTAGCATGAAAATTATAGTTATCACATTTCTAAAAGTCCTAACTTGTTTTAAGAGAGCAATTATCTCTAGCATTCCACCGCTATCTAACATTTATGTTTAGCTCAAAGTAGAGGATAGGGCTAAAATAAAGACCATCAACACTATAAAATTATAACACGATTCTTAATCTATACTTGACTTTGCTGCTTATGCAATTAAACATAAATTAGAATCCTTTGCTAATCTTATTTAGCTTTAATTGATAATACTTGATAGCTGTTTCTCTTAACTGTGTATCTAATCATTGATGGGTTATCTCTTGAATCTTGCCGCTATCCTACACAAGTCTTTGTGTAATCTTTGAATCTTGAAATTATCATCTATCATTTAGCTTGTATTTAGTTTTATGAGAGGGGTCAATAGAGGATAAGTTTAATGCAAAGATTTAATCCAAATCTCACAGTCCATGATATTAAGAATCTAAAGATGACAAAATGATACGAATATATCAGCAAATTTTTACTCTAGCTCCTAAAATGAACCAAAAAATATCCCCCCAGCATATATAATTCAATACAAGTAATTCAATATTATGCATTATTAAATGTTGTGCGCAACAAGAATAGAATCTTAATTGCTACACAAATGAATCTATAAAGCACAAGCCTTTTAAACAAAATATAGCAATTATGCAGAAAAACATCAAAGTTCAATCTTTGTTATGTTCTCATGCCCTAAGAGTTCTTAATGGGTGCGTTATTTAAGCATAATATAGCGGTAATTTGAGAATCTACACACGTTCATCAAAAATGTTTCCAATCAAATCGCGCATCTTCCGCATAAGCTCAATGGCTTCTTTTGATGGAATTTCTCGGATAATTCTCTCTCCCGTTGCATCACGTACTGTTACTACCAATCCTTTAATCTCTTCATTATAAGAGAAATCTATATTGGTATTTACTCTTTTCATCTCCTCTTGGAGTTGCCTTGATAAGTGTAAAAGCTGTTCTTGTAGGGCAGCATCTCTTCTCTTATCTTCAAATTGCTTATTGCCTTCCATTGCTGCTTGAATAGGGGATTTCCTTGCTTCGTGGGGCTTCCCTGCATTACTTGCTAATGACATAAGAGTGCTTTGCAATGACGATAATGAACTTCCCTGTGTTTCCATCATAGACTCCTTAGTAATTAATAATTTATTTGAAGTATTCACAATTATAAAGATTATCGGCAGTTTTTAAGTTTTTTAAAGCTTCAATAGAATCACGGGGGCTATCATATTTACTTAATTAAGCAATAATCAAAAGCTCAATATTTTAAAAAATTCTAAAAATCTTAGGAAAAACTATGAAAACATTTACCAAACTTGGCTTCATCATGGCTACCTTGGGTAGTTCTATTGGTTTAGGACATATTTGGCGTTTTCCCACCATGGCAGGGCTAAATGGGGGATTTGCATTTATTTTACTCTTCCTTATCATTTCTTTTGGTGTAGGAATCTCCATGCTTATAGCTGAAATGCTTATTGGAAATCGCACACGAAAAAATGCTCAAGATGCTTTTAATACATTAGATGAAACTAAAAACAAGCAATGGCATTGGGTGGGATTAACTATCTGGGGAGGTCCTCTTATTCTTACTTTTTATTGTATTGTTTTGGGTTGGGTTGTGTATTATTTGTTGGCGATAAGCTTTTATCTGCCTGAAAATATTGAAGATTCTAAAGCTCTATTCTCTACATTAAGTCAAGATTTTAAGGCACAGATTTTTAGCTTTGGTGTTGTTATTATTCTGACTGCATATTTTGTGGCAAAAGGCATAAAAAGTGGTATTGAAAAGCTTAATTTTGTACTAATGCCCCTATTGTTTATCATTTTTATAGGATTGCTCATCTATGCTATGACTATGGAGAGTTTTAGTGAGAGTGTGAAATTCATGTTTATGCCTGATTTTTCTAAGATTACTCCTAAAGTGCTTATTGATTCTATGGGACAAGTTTTTTTCTCTCTTTCGCTTGGCATTGGCATTATTATTACTTATGCAGCTTTTACTGACAAGGAGCAAAATCTTTTTAATGCGGCTTTATGGGTTTTAATCCCCGGTGTAATTATCTCGATTATTGCTGGGTTAATGATTTTTACATTTGTGTTTGAATATGGTAGTAAAAGTGATGTGGGAGCTGGGGCTGGATTAGTGTTTATCACTTTGCCTGTTATGTTTTATAAAATGGGTTTTACAGGCAGTGTAATATGTATTCTCTTTATGATTGGCTTAGGCTTTGCAGGATTGTCTAGCACTATTTCCCTGCTTGAACCGTGTGTTAAGTGGCTAGAAGATAAAACAGGCAAAGATCGTGTTGCTCTTACATGGCTGGTTGGTTTTGCAATTTTCATTGTAGGCACAATTTTAATACTCTCTCTCAATAAAAATCATACTGCATTAAGTATGGCAGGTAAAACATTGTTTGACTGGGTGGAATGGATTAGCGCAAATATTATTATGACATTAGGGGGATTGCTCTCAAGCATTTTTGTGGGATATGCAATCAAAAGGCGGCATCTGCAGCAATGGACAAAACCGTATTTTAGTGAGCCTATGTTTTTATTTTGGTATTTTGCAATTAGGGTTTTGGCTCCCCTTATGGTAATTTCAATATTTATATATAATCTTTATGAGTTATTTATTGCCAAATAGATTTACTGTGGGATTATGAATCTTGTTATATTTAGATAGTAATGTTAGTATTTGCGAGCTATTTCTGCTTATTTTAGGGAATAGATTTGTTAGGTTAATGCCAACTTAAGCTTGATAAATGCGATTGAGTTTTAAAATTTTATCATAGTTTCAAGCTGTGTTGGTATGGCTTATATTTTGTGTAAGCAAAGAAATAGGTCTATTTTATAATCAAAATAAGGAGTGGGTTATGAAACTACTAGGTGCAAGCTTTATCCTCACGTGCGATAGCGATGCAAAAATTTTGCATGACGGAGGTATTCTCATTGATGAGGGCAGGATTCAAGCAGTAGGTGATTTTCAGGTATTGAAAGAAAAATATCAACATTGCGATTCTCTTTTTTACAAGAATCATATTATCTTGCCCGCACTCATTAATGCGCATATTCATTTTGAATTCAGTAAGAATACTTCAAGTTTTATGTATGGGGGATTTGATACGTGGCTAAATACTGTCATGCAAAATCGCGATGAGATTCTTAAGAACAACATCAAAGCCATGCAACAGGCAATTCTCACGCAAAAGAAAAGTGGTGTTGGCACAGTGTGCGCCATCAGTAGCTATGATTTGGATTTGGAATTACTCTTACATGCAAACCTACGAGTCATTTTTTGTCATGAAGTTCTAGGTGCAAATAGCAAAGACTTTGAGAATCAAGTTCTTAATCTTTCCGCAAGGCTTGAACATTCCCTAAATATAAAACATGCCTTATTCCAGCCTGCTTTAGCTCTACATGCACCATACTCTGTGCATCCAAAGCTCGCACACTATGTCATTGATTTAGCAGCAAAATATAATCTCTTGGTATCAACACATTTCTTAGAATCTAAGCAGGAATACGAATGGTTAGAATCTCGAAGTGGATATTTCAAGGAATTTTATAGCAAATACTTTCAGATTCAGGATCTAGAATCTTTTAATAAGGAGGAGTTTCTTGCTCTTTTTGTAGATGTTCGCGCGCTTTTTATACACTGTCTCTATGCAGATTCCAAATTTAAACAAGAAATATTGCGTTATGGCTCTATTGTTTCCTGCCCACGTTCTAATCTGCTTTTAAATGGAAAAGCGGGAGATAACACTATCATTGCTACAGATGGCAAAAGCTCTAATAATGATGTCAATCTTTTAGAGGAGATGCGTTATACTTTCTTTAGCACGATAGCAAAATATGGCTTAGAATCTAACGATATAGAATCTCTGGCAAAAGAGATTCTATATGCTGTTACTTGTCATTCTGCACAAGCCTTAGGGTTAAATAATGGAGTCTTGCAGGAGGGTAAGGATGCGGATATAGCGATTTTCAAACTAGATTGTGAAAATAATAAACAACTTGTTACAAACTTTATCTTACACGCAAAAGAGGCAGATTCATTATTGATTAATGGAGTAGATATTCTTTCTCACATTTAGCAATGAGGATATTGAATCAAGCAAGAGTCTCGTATGGCGAAAGATAGCATGAGTGAACGGAATAAAAATCAGATGGTAGTAGTCTAGTCTTAAAGCAAATGGCTGTTTAATGGGGTGGCTATATTGAGACTTAAGAATCTAGATTCTCTTACCCTATGCAGTTTGCATACACTTCTGAGTGTCTTTTGTTTGAAATCCTTACACTATCCTTTAGATTTGTAGTGTTTAACATAACAAGCAGAGTTATCCTTGTGAGAAAATTTATTAAGCTTTTCAGGGTCATCTCTATTATCTGGTAAGTCAGTCTTTAAAGAGAATTATCTCTATACATTCTTTCAGACATCTCTACTTCTTTAAAGCAGATTGAAAATGATAAAAGAATCTAGATTCATCAATTATCTAATTGAACATTATGATTAAGGTGATTTGGCATTATAATTTAACACTCTTGAGATAAGGAATCTTTGATTCTCAAACTTTGAATAACCAATCCATGTTTTACGCATACTCTGTATCTCATAATGAGAATAGAAAATCTGGGATTCTCTGCACTTAGAATATTTTATAGATTTATGCTACAATTCTTTCTTTTATTTTGACTACTAAGGAATATTATGGAACTCAAACTCGCAAAAGATTCTTTTAAATCAGATTCTCCACAAGAAAGCATTACCTTAGAGAAAATGGCAGAAGTTGTCAATAATAATGAGAAAAGGGGAGCAATTTTTTATTTAGACAGAGAAAATCCAGAGAAGAATCTCAAAAAACTTGAAAGTTTTTTTAAGAGTAAAAACCGCTCGACTATTGTGCGAGAACTCAAAATCAGCATGGATGAAAAAGATTATATTTATGAAGTGCATATTCTTTGATGTTAGCATGAGAGAGTCTGAATGCTACAATGTTCTTATGGTAGCTCTCAAATACTTTTTTAAAAACATAGTTTATCTAAGAGAGGTTGAGCTAACCTAAGCTGCATTAACTCTCATGACACATCAAAGTCGGGGTTGCGAACTCGAAGATTCTACATCATGCAAAAGATTTTTGAACAAGAATTTATCTTTTCTCATGATTGATAGACTAGAATCCCGTCTATCAAATTAAAGGAATCTGCGATAGGTTATTCTTTTTCTTTGTGTCATCTTTTGGATTTATTTTTACAGGCATTGCTCTTTGTGAGCCAAATTAAAAATAGATAAGGAAATAGCAAGTCAATTAGAATATACTTGCAGAGAAACACAAAAATTATGTTACCGTATGTCGTGTTTTTATCTCAAAGGGTAAAGGTGTGTTGTTCATGGTCGCGAGCAAGGACTTTGAAGCAATCACGTAGTAACTCTTGATTGGGGTATTTGTAGGGCTGCTTTTTATATGAGCATTCACTCACTTCCCCAAAAAACCAAAGAAGCTAATTTGCTAGGAGGTTTCGTGCATTATTTGATTGTTATGTTTGGATTTTTTATCCTTTTAGCAAAATTTGCTTTCTATCTCTCAACAAAGACGAACAATGAAACTCTATATTGAAACATTAGGGTGCGCTATGAATGTGCGCGATAGCGAACATATTATTTTGGAACTGCAAAAGAAAGAGGGCTATACATTAACCCCCAATCTCAATGAGGCAGATTTGATTCTTATTAATACATGTTCCGTGCGCGAGAAACCAGAACAAAAACTTTTTAGCGAAATAGGATATTTTGCTAAAAATAAAAAAGAGGGGGCGAAGATTGGCGTGTGTGGTTGTACGGCAAGTGCTATGGGACATGAGATTATTAAAAAGTCTCCACATGTAGATTTTGTGTTAGGGGCAAGGAATGTTTCTAAAATTACAAGCATTATTCATAGACCAAAAGCAGTGGAAGTTGATATAGATTTTGACGACAGCACTTATGTTTTTGCAGATTCCAAGAAAAGCAGTTATAAGGCATTGCTAAACATCTCGATTGGTTGTGATAAGAAATGTGCGTACTGTATCGTGCCTTTTACACGTGGTAAAGAAATTTCTATCCCTCTTGATTTAATTCTCAAAGAAGCACAAAAGCTCGTTGAAAACGGCACAAAAGAGATTCTGCTCTTAGGACAAAATGTAAATAATTACGGAATCCGTTTTAGCACGCCGCACGCAAAAATTGATTTCACGGGCTTACTTAGGGAATTAAGCGGCATTCGTGGATTAGAAAGAATCCGTTTCACAAGTCCGCATCCTTTGCACATGAGCGATTCTTTTTTAGATGAATTTGCGCAAAATCCCAAGATTTGTAAAAGCATTCATATCCCTCTGCAGAGTGGTTCAAATCAGATTCTCAAATCTATGAAACGTGGTTATACGCAAGAGTGGTATCTTAATCGCATAGCCTACCTTAAGCAGAGAGTGCCGCATGTTGGTATCAGCACGGATATTATTGTAGGTTTTCCGGGTGAAGAGGATTCTGATTTTGAAGAAACAATGAAAGTTGTAGAATCTGTGCGCTTTGATACTCTATATAGCTTTGTGTATTCACCTCGCCCTAACACCTCTTCATATTCATGGGGAGATAAGAAAAGCGTGCCAAAAGATATTGCAAAAGAGCGATTAAACCGACTGCAAACCCGACATAAAAAGATTCTGCAAGAAAATAGCATGGAGGAGTTAGGCAAGATTCATAAGGTCTTGATTGAAAACAACAAAATCACGTCTAATGAAACTTTTAGTGAAGGCAGGAGTGATACTAATCGTTTGGTAAAGATTCGTGAATTTATTGACATGGGAGAAATATGTGAAGTAATAATTTCTCAAGTTAAGGGCAGTACACTCTATGGGGAAGTACTTTGTCGTTAATCTTTGGGGATTAGAGAATCTACTTTGAATCCAAGATTCTATAAACACAAAATAGCAAGGTATCAAGCGAGTAAGAGTAATGAGTAAGAAAAACAATACACCTACAAAAATATCTCTCAAACAGCATAGCACATCGCATACAAAACATAAAAAAGATGCAAACAATCTCACAATGAGAAACATGCAAAAAGGTAAGACAGGATTTAATCGGATTTATCACGCATTTTTTTATTCACTTGATGGGATAAAGGCTGCATTTATTGAAGAAGAGGGATTTCGTCAAGTCTTTATTATCAGTCTGGTGAATTTTGTCATGGGAGTTTGGTTGGGTAATGGATTTAGTCAAAAGATTCTCTTAATCTTACCCGGATTTCTTTGTGTCATCATTGAGCTTTTTAATTCCGCAATAGAAAATGCTATCGACCATACAAGCTTAGATTTGCATCCTTTTGCAAAAAAAGCTAAAGATATGGGCAGTGCCGCTCAAATGCTTGGCTTAGGATTTTTACTCCTAGTGTGGGGTATCTTTTTGTGGCTAGAATTTTTACAATAAGATTCTGTAAAGAGGCGTAGATAGTGTTTGATTTAGTATTAATTAGCGTCAATAATCCTGCAATACTTGGAATATATTCTTCTGTCAATTCAGAGTTTTCTCAAACAACTATCATAGATTCTAACATAGTGCAAAAAAATATTTTCAGCAATTCGCATGAGGCAGTACAAAAGGATACAAAACCCGATTCAAAATTATTATCCTCACTACAAATAGAAGGCAATATCGGCGATACCTTACCTTTTTTGTTTGGCAATATTTTGATTAAGGATACGCATCTTTTGGAGTCTTTTAATGCTAAATTTCAACATTATCCTTGCAAAATACAAGATACTTTACTCAATACTAAATCTCACAATAATCATCAAGAGTGTGAATCTCTAAGCAAAATCATTAGTGTGCTGCAAAGCATAGATTCTATTGGGCGAATTTATTATGCGAGAGGTGTGGGAAGTCTTAGTGCCATTAAACTTACACATATTTTTCTACAAACA
>NZ_NXLP01000141.1:0-1656 GCF_003364125.1 Helicobacter sp. MIT 14-3879 | reverse complement strand
GGAATCTAAAGATACAAAGAGAATAAGAGAGACAAAAAAATTAAAAGATTAAAGAGATTAGAGAATCTTTTATCCTAGTTTATACAGATTCAGCACCATCATGCAGGTTGAACGTAGCACAATATTTTTAGGGATTGCAAAAGATTTTTTTGTTTGTTTTGCTCTAAATATGGTGATTATCCATTTATATGTGTCTTGTTTTATCTTGTTATCTTGAGTATGCGGCTTGTAATATCTTTTGGAACTTATAAAACCTATTTCTCTGGGCATAAGAGATGGCAAGGAAAGTAAAGATATAAAAAGTTAAACAAGCCTTTTAACTCCGCTTCGAATATGATAAGGAGAAATTGTAGAGATATTTTACCTATCAATCCACATCATGAAATTTAGGTTTTAGTCAATCCAAAATAATCTGCATTGTAATTTTTGTTTATAAGACTAATTATAGCACTTCAATATCTGCTGCAATAGCCCCACTTCGCTTCATAGTTTCAAGGATAGAGATGATACTTTGAGAACTAGCACCAAGCCTTTGCAATGCGCGCACCACACTTGCTACGGTGGGTGTTTTACCATTGCTGCTCAGAGTATTGCTCTTTGGGTCAAGTGTCATAGAATCTATTACTGTACTATCTGTGCTTGTGTCAAAGTCTTTAGTGATTTTTAGTGTCAAATCTCCGTGAGTAAGAACAATGGGCTGCACGCTGATTTCTAATCCAGAAACAATTGTGCCAGATTTTTCATCAATTACAATACGTTCACGTGAAGAATAAGGAATATCTACTTCTTGCACTAATGCAAGAAACTCCACCATGCTAAGATTAGACGGCTTATTGATTCTAATCGTGCGAGAATCAAGAGCTTGAGCACTTTGTTCTCCAAAGACTTCATTGATTTTATTTTGCACTTTAATGGCATTTTGAAAATCCGATTTCTTAAGGCTTAGAGTTGTGCTGTTTTGATTGGTAAGATTAAAGATTACTTCTTTTTCAATAGTAGCTCCACCATTAATTGTTCCGCTAACTAGGCTATCCCCGTTGCCAACACTTATTACTCCTTGTGCAACTGCATATATTTGTCCATCAACAGCATTAAGTGGAGTCATTACCAATGTGCCACCCTGCAATGATTTCGCATCGCCTATGCTTGAGATTTTTATATCTATCTTATCCCCTTGTCTTGCAAATGGCGGGAGAGAAGCAGTTACCATAACAGCAGCTACATTTTTTGATTTAATGTCACTCGCACTCAATTTTACATTCATTGTTTCAAGCATATTTGCCATAGATTGTGCAGTAAATTGAGAACCACCCTTGTCTCCCGTGCCATTAAGCCCAATTACGATTCCATAACCCATAAGCTGATTATCTCGTACTCCTGCTATACTGCTTAAATCACCTATTTTCTCTGCCCAAGCTATATTGTTAATGTATATCGCAATACACAATGCGCTAAAGACTCCAAAGAGTTTCTTTCTTATTGTCTGCAATGAATCATGTCCATTTTTTTGCATACCAAATCCTTTTGTTTATGATGTTTATAGTAAAAGCAAAAGAAGTGCCAATATTTAAATCCTCATCATATCAAATTTCTTTCCGATCCCACCAAATATTTTACTTTAAGAGTGAAATCTCTTTTTTATGGTTACTTGCCATT
>NZ_NXLP01000140.1:0-1669 GCF_003364125.1 Helicobacter sp. MIT 14-3879 | reverse complement strand
TAATAAAAGTTATAGATATAGTGGATTCAAATAAAAACTATTAAGATTTAAGACTATGGCATTTAGACTAAGAAAGAAATAATAATCAAATTTTTAATGTAAGCATACATTTGGTTAAATATCACATTATAGATTTATTTTAATAAAAATCCTAAGATAGAAGCCTACAAGTGCATAGAACCTATGTTTTAGTGTAAGAATATAAAATTTAAGATAGAAAATAAACCTTAGCTAGAAGCTTTACAATATATCAAATCTTAAAAATAATAAACACTAATAAAATTTCCTTTATCAGTGTTTATTAACACTTTATATTATTTCCTAAAATTTAGAATAAATACTTATAACCTACTGTAAAACGGATAGGGCTATATATTACACCACCACCTTGGGTTAAAACCACATTCATAATAGGGATACGTGTAATAAAGTCTATTCTGCTATGCTCTCCTAAGCCCAATGTTAATCCTACATTTCCAAATATACCTACCTGCCCATAACTAGTAATAAAATTTTCTAAGGGAAGATCTTTTTTAAAAAACATTCCAAAAAAATCACCTGTATTAAGATTCGTCCCTAAACCTAACAATAATCCAAATGAATAGGACTTAGATTTTACAAAATTGAAAATGGTATCTACACCAAGCTGAATATCTATTTGTTGTAATTGATATATCGCTTTGAAATTTATATTTTGTCCATAGTTTAATCCTAGAAACCACCTTAAATTAAGGAAGTTATTTATCTCGTGTTCTGTTCCTAGGTTGATTCCTGCTGTCCAAGCATCTAGTCTTGCTATATTTTTAAATATAGACCCCCCCCAAAGAACATGTCCTTTCTCTCCTGATTGTAGAGTTATATCAGACATTTCATAGCCACCATCAACGCCTAAGAAAAATTTAGCTTCAGCAGTAGAAAAACAAAATATCATCAATATCAATGTTAAATATTTTTTCATTATTTCTCCTTAAAAAATAACCTTTAAAATTTTTAATCATATATTTTTAAATATCTTTAATAACCTTTTAATTAACCTAATTAAATATTAGAATCTTAAAAATTAATAAAAGGGTGAGTAGTATAGCTTAAATATACTTTAATATTATTTTAATAAACAATTCTTAATAAACTACGCGTAAAAATATTGCAAAATAATTTTTATATCTCCCTAATTATTTTTCTATTGAATATTTTTGATGTAAGATTTAGGTATTTATTTAGGTATTTATTAAAATATAAATAATTAAAAACACGATGGATTTTCTTACCTCATATAACAGAGGGTTTTGGCTTTTAAGTAGCTATCAAGTGTTTAGCACTTATTTAAGAATGACAAATATAATTATTAATGCTTTTAGATAAAATATATTCAAACCCTTGTCATTTATGGAAACTTTCAAAATATTTCTTAAGATTATTATTTTAGGTGTTAGCTGTAAGAAATTAAAAGGTTTTATTTAAAGATTATAAATCACTTTTTTGTAATTCTGTGAGCCTCCCAAATTTTTTAAGCTTTAATATTTTTTACCAGCCTTTGGATACAATACGACATAAATGATAACTACAATACAAGGAGAACACAAAATGAAAAGTCTCACTACAACTATAAAGATTCTTTTAACTGCCTTTTTGCTTAGTGCTTGTGTGGGTATGCAAGTTTTTGCTAATG
>NZ_NXLP01000139.1:0-1672 GCF_003364125.1 Helicobacter sp. MIT 14-3879 | reverse complement strand
GTTCTATAATCCATTCAAGTTTTTAGAGTCATACCAAAAACATTAAAAAATTAAATATTAAGACAACATAATATTCTATTAGAATAAGATGTTAATTTTTGAAAATAGGAATTACATTAAGAGAGAATTCATTGTTTTAGATAGATAAATATTAAGGATATAAGAGTCTTTATCTGGTATCTAAGAAAAACAAAAACATAATTTTCACGGCACTGTAGATAACACACAATAAAAAACAAAAACTTATATCAAGAATTGTTAAAATCGAATCTGTAGTTTTGTGTTGATACAAAATAATTCAGATTATGAATTTTTTAACATCGCTTAGCATCATTTACTCAATTCCAATCATTGTAAATTAACCCCTTATCATCAAAGCTGCAGAAAAAGCAACTTCCCCCTATCAATTAAACAATTTATTTACCTCTTCAATAAATTGCAAGGGATCAACCGACACTCCATTAACAATAAATCCAAAGTGTAAATGTGCTGCACTCACTCTACCCGTATCCCCACTTAATGCGATAATATCTCCTTTTTTGACTTTGTCTCCAGTTTTTACCTTAATCTTACTACAATGATAATATTGGCTAAACACACCTTCACCATGACTAATTACCACAGATTTTCCTGCAAGAAATCTTTCCTTAGCAATTACTACAACCCCATCGTTGCTAGCTCGTAGGGGCGTTCCTATCGCAGCGCGAAAATCTGTGCCGCTATGATAACTTTTTATTTCATTGTTAAAAACCCTAGCAGAGCCAAAAGGACTAGTAACAACGCTCTTTATAGGATAAATAAAGGGAGTACTCCAATAACGTGTTGGTGTGTATGTCCTATAAACCTGATTTGCTTCAGCTAGTTCCTTTTGTATGCGTTCATTGGCGGCTTTATTGGGTTGTACCTTACTAGAATCTGCAATAATAATTTTTTCTTTTTTATAATTTCCCCGCTTGATTCGGAGAATCAATCCATTATGAAGCATAAAATCTCCATCTTGCTCGTAGTAATGGATAGGAATAAAAGCAATCTTTTTTGTTTTATCTTTAGGGTGCTTCAGCCATTGTAATGTTTTCTTACCAACTTGTAATGGTTTTGGATTTTTCTCATCATTAACGGCAATGTAGGTTCTGCCATTATCAACAAACACAATATTTTCTTGTTGATTAATCCTCTTAACATGAGATGAATCCTTGCTTGCTAAATTCTTATTGATTAAGTCTGTATTGTTACCGTCTATTGCTCGCTTAAAATCTTCTCTTGTTATAATGTTTTCCTGATAAGGCTTGACTTCGGGAGTAGATTTTATGCGAGGAGATGAATGGATACTTGATTCTGGCTGCCACTGCCAACTGTCCCTAACTTGCGAATTATTTGATAGACTTTGCAAAGAAAAATCAATCATAGAATCTCCAAAGGCAAAATGCCCAGCAAAGCAAAAAACAGCAACAAAAAACTTTATAGTTAATGAAAATATCAATCTATTCATATCTATTACTTCTTCATTGATAGAGAATTAGGGGACATCGAATTCCCGAATCTATTTAAGGCAGCATACCACAATACAAAACAAAGAGACTAAAATTCTAAAATATGAAAACTTAGAATCTGCTTAATTAAAAACCATGAGTGATTCCATAATTGCAATAAAGAATGTTAATATATTCTTACT
>NZ_NXLP01000039.1:0-12620 GCF_003364125.1 Helicobacter sp. MIT 14-3879 | reverse complement strand
CAAAAGCGATTGAATGTAATGCAAGATTGAATTCATTATGATTACCTTGTTTGATTGTGTGAAGTGATTATAACAAGCTTATGATAAATGTTGATTAAAAACAAGTTTTCTAAGCAAATCTTATCTTTAAAGATTTTATATCCTACTTTATAAATAGCTTTTAAGCTATTTAAAACAAATTTCTTATTTTAGCTTATAGGCTTTAGATTCTGTGCTTGTATAAAGTAATTCAAATAAATTCTTATCATAATTTTCATATATAAAAAGTTGTACAATTAAAGAATTATTAGTTCTTTCATCAATTGCAAAAAATGCTCCTAATTCCTTTGAATATATTATATGAAGATTGCTTTTATCATCATTATAACTTTTTGTTGTAGTCTTTAAAGCTCCATTTTTACGCTCTATTATGTGAAATTTTTGGAATTGCAGAATATTATTTGTTTTTGTGCTTAGCAATGTTCCCCTATTTGGATTAAAAATATAACTATCATTTAGTTTATAATTAATACCTTCTTTTGATATAGAATTATATTGAACCAGCTTTCTATCATCTACATTGTATGTTGGCTTACCACTTTTAAAATCTATATCACTAAATTGCTCTATGACGGTAGTAATTGGCAAGATAGAATTAGGAAGATAAATATAAACATCATTTGTTTTTATATCTTTAAAAGAAAGTTTTGAGAGTGAATTAAAAAATACCTCTTCATTGCCTTTAGTATTGTATTTTTGCAAGATTCTATCTAATATATTTAATTTTATTAGATTGTTATCTTTTGTAAAGTATATATCCGAAACCATTTTTGCTAGATTATAAGAGCTAATTTGATTTGTATTTACTAAAATCTTACTTGCTATGAAATGATTTATCCCATCTAAATCTGTCCCAGAAATTAATGAATGCGTATTTGAATAGTATGGAATCATAAATCCATAATCCCACCACGATATAGTTATATCCCTTTTATTCTTAGAATCTTTATTTATAGAATCTAATGCTTGTATTTCTCCTGTATAGCTTATAGGCGGTAATAGGAAATTGATAGTATAATAATAATTTGGAATAATTGCTAAATATCCAAATGCACATAAAATTGCTGCTTTTATGGTATCAATTACAATTTTATCATTAAAAATTCTTTTTAAGTAAAGTGTTACAAAATATATTAAATAAAAGAAACCAATGCTAAAAATAGGAGCTCCAAACATCGCAAATCTCATACCAATTTTCATAGATAATAACGAAAGTATTAAAAAAGGTAGCAATATTAATGTTTTTGGCTGCTTAATAAAAACTAATATAATCCCAATAGAAGCTATACTAAAGCTAATATAATCACCTATTACCCTTTCTACAAGGTTAGCAAAACTTAGTGGTTGAAGCTCTAATATCGTTCCATGTGTGCTTTTTATAGCGATACTGCTTTCTACCATATTACCTGTAATATATGTAGATAATCTTGAAATTATTAAATCCATATTTGCAACCAAAAGCACAGAAATGGCAATTAAGAATATTAATAGACTTTGATATTTAAGTTTTGATTTAATACTTTGTGTTAGATTGTTAAAAATTAAAACCCTATTTGACATAAAATGCAATATTAATAGAATCAAAAAAAGCTTTAAAAAGATATTTATAAAAGAAATTGCAATGATTAAAACACCCAAAGATTCAAATAATTTTATATTTTTTCGTTCAATTGCTATCACATAAATAATAGCAATAAATATTGAAGTTCCTAATATATAAGTAGCACTTACTTTATGCCACATAAGAGATAAAATAAAAAATATTATAGCAAAAACTACATCTCTAAAATTATTATATTTTAAGATTCTAAATAAAAAATAAACTCCAAATAAAGGCAGAGTTAAAACAAGCATATCAGTATCATAATAACCTGCAGATGTTCTATTTACATAGCCTTGCGTCATAGGAGCAAGTAAAGAGGCAAAAAATGCAATATATCGATTTGAAAGCTCTTTTGTTATTAGATATATAGGAATAGCAAATAAAGATGATACAAAAATAGGCATTAAGAAAAATAGAGAACTAATTGAAATTGGAAAAATATAATACACAGCTGCACTAAGTAGTGATGGTAATTCATAAGATGCTAAAGGATAAAAAGCATCATCTCCAAAATGTTTATTTATAAAATCTCTTGTTGCAGTAGCAAAATGATAGGCATCGTTTGTAGTTAAAATTCTTTCTCCATTAAAAAAATATGATTTTATAGGTTGAGTATAATCAACAAAAATATATCTTGTATATATTGCTATAAAAATTGCAATTAATATAAAAGCCAAATCAAGCAATAAATATTTATCAATATTTCTTATTTTATTTATCATTAAAAATTTCCTTAAACATACCTAAAATAATGGTTTTGACATAGAGCTTGGAATCTCTAAATCAAATAATTTTAAAATACTAGGAGCTATATTGTCTAATCCTCCATCATCTATCCTGTTAATATGTCCATCAATGATAAAGCACCACACATATCCCGCTGTGTGATTTGTAAGTAAATTGCCACTTTCATCTTTCATTTTCTCGCAATTTCCATGGTCGCTTGTAATAATTAGAGAATATCCCTTTTCTTTAGCCTTTGATATAATTCTACCTAATTCAAAATCTACTGCTTCAACAGCCTTTATAGCTGCTTCAAAATTACCTGTATGACCTACCATATCGCCATTTGCAAAATTAACAACAATAAAATCATTTTCATTATCCATACTATTTAATGTAGCATTACAAACTTCTTTAGCACTCATTTCTGGTTTTAAATCATAAGTTTTTACTTTAGGAGATGGAATTAATAATCTAACCTCATTTTTTAATGGTTCTTCTTTGCCTCCATTAAAGAAAAATGTAACATGAGCGTATTTTTCTGTTTCTGCAATATGTGCTTGGGATAAATTATTTTGACTTAAAATCTCAGAAAGTGTATTTGTTATATGTTCCTTTGGAAAGAGAATTGGAAATGTAAAACTAGCATCATATTCACACATACATAGAATCTTAATATTTCTTTTTTCACGCTCAAACTCACTAAAATCATCTATTCCTAAAGCTTTTATAATTTCTCTTGCTCTATCACTTCTAAAATTAGTAAAAATAAATCCCTCATTATTCTTTATTCCACTAAAATTATTAAAGCTTGCAGGAATAATAAATTCATCACTAATATCTTCATTAAATTGAGATTGTATATACTCTAGTGGATTTTTTTGAGGATTAGAGGCTTTTATTAAACACTCATAGGCAATCTTTATTCTATCCCAGCGATTATCTCTATCCATAGCATAATATCTACCACTTATTGTAGCTAATATAATATTTTTAGATTCTATTTCTAAAATCTGTTTTATAAACTTACTCGCACTAAATGGCGGAACATCTCTTCCATCAGTTATTGCGTGTATATATACGATTTTCCCTTTAGATTCTAGTATTTTTGCCAATCCTATCATATGGCTAATGTGTGAATGTACACCACCATCACTAACAAGTCCACATAAATGTACTACTTCTAATTTATCTATAAAACTTAGTAAATTTGGATTTTGCTCTAAAGTCTTATTCTCTAAACTTAGTGATATTTTTACTAAATCTTGATACAAAACCCTGCCTGCACCAATGCACATATGACCTACCTCACTATTTCCCATTTGACCCTCGGGCAAACCAATGTCTTTACCAAAAGTGCTTAAAAAGGAATATGGGGCGTTTTTAAAAAGCCATTCATAGTTTGGCTTATTTGCATAATAAAACGCATTCCACTCACTACTTTCATTAAATCCTATACCATCTGTTATTACTAATGCCACCTTTTTTCTCATCATTTAATCCCTAAAAATATAAGTTTAAAGTATAATTATACTTTAAAACGATCAGATAATTACAAGGTTTGCTATGCTCTATTACCTATATTCAATATTTGGGGTAAATATATTTCAATACCTATCATTTCGTGCTGGATTGGCATTTATAATATCATTTTGTTTGTGTGTATTTCTCTTTCCAAAATTTATTATTTGGGCAAGGAATAAAAAAGCTTCCCAACCAATATCTAGCTCACTTCCTACTCATAAAATTAAGGCAAATACTCCAACAATGGGTGGGGTAGTATTTGTTAGTTCAAGCGTAATTGCTAGTATTCTTTGTGCAAACTTTATAAATCATTATGTTTTATTTGGTGTTTTTACTTTAATATTATTTTGTTTAATTGGGGTGCGTGATGACTATATAAAAATATCACAAAAAAACAATCAAGGAATCTCTGCAAAAAGAAAGATAGTCTTATTAATCATTGCATCACTTATACTCTCACTTTGTCTGTTTTTGATAGAACATAATAGTAATTTATACTTGCCATTTATAAAAAAACCTATAATAGATATGGGTTGTTTTACAATTATATTTTGGCTAATAGTTTTTATATCATCAAGTAATGCTGTAAATATAACTGATGGGTTAGATGGACTTGCAACTGTGCCTAGTATTTGTGCAATTACTACACTTAGTATTTTTGTTTATTTTGCAGGTAATGCTATTTTTAGCTCATATCTACTACTACCAAAAACGATTAATTCAGGAGAACTTTTTATAGTCTCTTTAGCACTTCTTGGTTCTTTATTTGGATTCTTATGGTATAACTGCTATCCTGCACAAGTATTTATGGGTGATAGCGGGAGTTTGGCATTAGGTGGCTTTATAGCATACATGGGGATTGTTTCAAATAATGAAATTTTACTAATATTAGTTGGTTTTATTTTTGTTATAGAAACTTTAAGTGTAATTTTACAAATTGGAAGTTATAAAATACGAAATAAAAAAATATTCCTAATGGCACCCATACATCACCATTTTGAAGTTAAGGGTTGGAGTGAAAATAAAATTATCATTAGATTTTGGATTATAGCACTCTTAAGCAACCTCTTAGCATTATTGAGCTTAAAAATAAGATGATTAGCTTATTTGGATATGGTAAAACCCTCCAAGAATTAAGTAAAAAGATAGCTCCTTGTAATATCTATGATGATAAATTTAAAGTAATTTCAATAGATGCTTTTGGCAATACTTTATTCCCAAGCTCATATTTTAATGCAGAAAAATCAGAATTAGAAATAATAAGCCCTGGGATTCCACCCTATTCTCATTTAGCAATAAAAGCTAGAAATCTTATTAGTGAGTATGATTACTTTGCTTCTATGCCACCTAGCGTTTGGATTAGTGGAACAAATGGTAAGACAACCACAACTCAAATGATTTATTTATTGCTAAAACATTTAGGAGTAGAATGTGGCGGAAACATCGGCACTCCTTTATGTAACCTTAACTTAAATGCCACATTTTGGATCTTAGAAACTAGCTCTTTTATGCTTCATTATACAAATAAAGCAAAACCATTTATTTATGCACTCCTGCCAATAACGCAAGACCACATATCTTGGCATAGCACATATAAAAATTATATAGATTCTAAGTTAAAGCCACTTACATTGATGAATAAGAATTCTATTGCAATAATTCCAAAAGAATACGCTTCCTCCCATCAAGCAAAATCTTTTAGAGGTAAAATATATTTTTATGAAGATACTTTTAATCTAGCTAATAGCTTTAATATAAAATTAGAATTGCTTAAGTTTAAAGGAGCTTTTTTACTTGATTGTGTATTATCGCTTTGTGTTGCAAAAATTATTACAGATAATATTAATTATGATTTAATAAATAGTTTTAAAATTGATTCTCATAAAATTGAAGAATTTATAGATAATAAAGGAAGGCTTTTTGTAGATGATAGTAAGGCTACCAATATATCTGCAACATTAGAAGCTATAAAAATTTATAAAAATAAAAAAATATTTTTGATACTAGGTGGTGATAATAAAGGTGTGAGTTTAGAATCTCTAGTTAAAGAGTTAAAAATATATGATATAAAAGTTTATGCAATAGGCAAATGTAGTGAGCATATAGAAAGCTTATGTGATAAATACAAAATAAATTGCAAGCCTTGTTTTGAGCTAAAAAATGCACTTAGTGAGATAAATAAAGAGTTTATAGATGGAGTTTGTATGCTCTCACCAGCCTGTGCTAGTTTAGACCAATTTAACTCATACAAACAAAGAGGAGATCTTTTTAAACTATATGCAATGGCTTTATAAGATTTTTTATTTACAGCTTATAAACTAAATTGCATATCTTGCAACTACTTGATTATTGTATTCAATTATTATATTTCCATTTTTTGCTACTTTTTTTAAAAGTGCTCCACCTTGTTTTATCCCATAGAATCTAAGCCTATTTTGCATTTTTTTATCTGTTGTAACTCTTTTTATATTTCTAGTTTTTAACTCTCTTGATATTTCTTTTGCAATATAAAATTCATTCAAAAATATCTTGTCTTTATTTTCTACAAAAATATAAATTTGTTTTGAAAAAACTAATAACAAAACTTCAAATAATAAAAATATAATTACCACAATAAAGCGATTTTTATAAGCATTTTGAAACATAGGAAGCCTTACGCGAATATCACTTAAAAATTGCTTTATCATAAGCGGTATTCCACATAAACTCATAAATAAAAATATCTCTTTATAAATTTCTTGTCTAATTGATAAAATAAAACTAATTACAAAACTAATAATGCTTATATAAAGTAATAAATTAGGTTTATCTTTAGTTAAATTTCTATATAAAGTATAAACATAATAAATAAACAATGGAGGAGAATATAATAACGCAAGTTCTCCAAATACATCTAAGAATCTCCCGCTTGGTTTTCCACTAATATCAATTCCATATACATATATATTTATACCAAAACAAAATATTGAAAATATTGCAAGCTTTTTGTCTCTCTTAGAAACTGCATAAAAAAAGAATGCTATAAATAACATAAAAGTACTTGGGCTAATAAAGATAGCAGTAAATAATAAAAAATAAACTAACTTTGTCTTTACTAGCTCAACATAACAAATAAGCAATACCACAAAAAGTGTTATTATTGATTCATTTAAAATGCTTCCTTGCATTATCACACAAGGAATAAAAGAATAAATTATTACGCAAAGAATACTATCAATTTTATATTTTAAAATTTTCTTTGAGATTAAATAAATTAATAATAAATTAAAAAAATGAAATATTAAATTTGGCAATTTTAGTGCATAGTCATTATTACCAAAATAGCTTACAGATAAGTTTGCAAGTTTTGCAATTAAATCTTTATTTTCAAAATAAATTAGAGATTCTTTATAGCTGATACTAATATTACTTATAATATAAAGCAATATAGCTATGCTAAAAAAAGCACTTAATAAAAAATAAAAATTATATCTATTAATAAAATTCATCTATTTTATAACCAGCACAAGAAAGTTTTTCTCTAATTTCATCTTGATGCTCTAACCCTTTAGTTTCTAAAGTCATAGTAATTATTGCATCACCATAATCTATGGTAGTTGAGATTCTGTTATAATCAATCTTTATAATATTTGCTTCTGCTTTGCATAAAATGTCAGTTAAATTTTTGAGGCTACCGGGCTTATCTATTAATATAGTTTTAAATTGCATTTTTCTATGAGACTTAATTAAACCCTTTTCAATAATAAGACTTAGCATTGTTACATCAACATTTCCGCCACTTAAAACTATCCCAATGTTATCATTTTGTTTTATTTTAGGTATTTTATTATGCAACATTGCAGCTACTCCAACAGCACCTGCACCCTCAACCACTAATTTTTGTTTCTCTAATAAAAACAACACTGCATTTGCAATCTCTTCATCATCAACCATAATTATATCATCAACACATTCTAAAATAATGTCTAAGTTTTTTTTATTCACATCTCTAACAGCTATGCCATCAGCTATTGTATGTACAGATTTAGAATTACAGGCTTTTTTTGCTCTAAAGGAATCATACATTGCCCTTGCACCCTGTGCCACAACACCGATTATTTTTGTATTTGGACTTAGATTTTTATATACATTTGAAATTCCACATATTAATCCACCTCCACCAACAGGAATTATTACATAATCAAGTTTTTTTTCTTCAATCATTTCTAAGCCAATAGTTCCCTGACCAACTATCACATCATCATCTGCAAATGGGTGTATATATTCTAATCCCTGTTCTTTACTAAGTTTAATTGCATATTGATAGGCTTCATCATAATTTTCTCCTGCTAAAATCACTTCTGCATCTAATGCCTTTGTAGATACAACCTTAAGGAGAGGAGTAGCTTCAGGCATAACAATAACACATCTTATTCCAAAATGCTTTGAACTAAAGGCAACTCCTTGAGCATGATTTCCTGCACTTGCAGCAACTACGCCTAGCTTTTTTTCTCTATCACTTAATTTTGAAATTCTATTATATGCTCCCCTTATTTTATATGCTCCTGTTTTTTGGAGATTCTCTTTTTTTAAAAAAATATTGCATTTAGCAATTTCACTTAATCTTGGGGCATAAGATAATTCTGTTTTTACAATAATATCTCTAAGCCCATCTCTTGCATTTTTAAATAATTCTAAATCTATCATCACTATCCTTTTGCTTTATTAAACTCTTTTAATATTACGGGCAATGCTATTATAATTCCAGATAGTATTATAAAAAACATTCCAAAAATAATAAAAACATTTGGCACACTATCACCTAATATTATCCCAAATACAGAGCTAAAAAATATTCTAGTATAATCTATCGGTGAAACAATCCCCGGAGGTGCAAATGTATAAGCTCTAGTAATATAATATTGCCCTATTGTGCCTGTTATTCCCACTATAATTATAAAAAACCAATCCCTTAAATTAATATCGCTAAAGCCATCTTGTTTGATTAATATAATGGTTAGCCCTATTAAAGTAGCCATTATCCCAAAGCTAAGCATAATTGTTAAATCATCAAAATATCCTTTTAAAGACCTTATACTAACAAATGCAAGGGCTGCAAAAATTCCACTTATTATTCCACAAAATATATTAATAATAGGGAGATTTGATGTTTCTGGATTGCTTATTAAAATAACTCCAATAAAGCCTATAACAACACTAATTCCAACAGAAATACTAATTTTATCTCTAAGTATTAAGAATGCAAAAATTGCTGTCCAAATAGGTGCAGTTTGTGCGAATGCTATGGAAGTTCCAAGTGGAATAGTTTCTATATTATAAAGCATTGCGTATAAAGATGTTGTGCCTACAAATGCACGAAATATTAATTTAACCCAACCTCCACTTTTATTATGATGTTTATTTGTATTTTTCTTGCTTTTAGCAAACATTAAAACTGCCACAAATAACGCCATTGTAAAACCACGAAAAAATAGATTTTCATTTATTGTTATGTGGTTTGATAAAACTTTTAAAGCAGAATTCATTAGTGAAAAAAATATTGAACCAAGCAACATACAAAACATACCATAACGAATCAATTTATTGCGAGTCATTTTAAACCTTAAATCTAAGAAAAATAATTAAGAAAAAATAAAATGGATTGTATTATAATTTTTGTTAATAATTATTTGTTTTAGGATTTTAATAAAAGCTAGTAACTATATTAGCCTTTTTATTATTTGATATTTTTTGTAAATTAAGGGGAATAAAAAATGAGCAAATATAATACTTCTAATTATGAGGCTTTTTATAATGAAGCAAAAATATTTTTAAAGAATAGAATCTATAATTCCTATCTTTATCGCTTTGCATTAGGCACAGATGCCTCTTGTTATAGATATATACCAAAAATTGTAATTAGGGCTCATAGTGAAGATGAAATAATTAAGATCCTAAAATTAGCTAGAAAGTTTAATTTGCCTATTACATTTCGCGCTTATGGTAGCTCTTTATCAGGGCAAGCATTAAGTGATAGTATCTTAATAATTACTACTTTTGGATTTAGAGATATAGCAATAAACAATGATAGTATTAGGCTTTCTTGTGGTGTTATTGGAAGTGATGCAAATGCCGCTTTAAAACCATATAATAAAAAGATAGGACCAGACCCCGCTACCATAACTATGGCTTCAATTGGAGGAATTGTCTCTAATAATTCAAGTGGAATGTGTTGTGGAGTTAAAGAAAATAGCTATCAAACAATAAAATCAATTCGTGTAATTTTATTAGATGGAACTATACTTGATACAAGCAATAAAGAAAGTATAGATTCTTTTATAAAAACCCATAAAGAAATGATAAATTCTATTCTTAATTTAAGGGCTGAAATTTTAGAAGATAAAGAATTAACATCTTTAATTAAAAAGAAATATAAAATCAAAAATACCACAGGATATGGTATAAATTCTCTAGTTGATTTTGAAAATATAGTTGATATTTTAAATCATATTTTTGTAGGCAGTGAAGGGACTTTAGGTTTTATTTCTAGTGTAGAGCTATTTAGTGTTGATGATTGCATTTATAAAGCTTGCGGATTATTATTTTATAAAGATATGAAGGATGCTTCAAAGGCTATTGAAATACTAGCAAAAAATGAAAATATAATCTCATCTGCAGAAATTATGGATTATCACTCTTTAAAAAGTGTACAAAATATAGATGGCGTTCCTAGTATTATACATAAAATTAGCAAGGATAATGCTTGCATTCTTATTCAAACACAAAGTAATAATAAAGATATTTTAGAAAAAAACCTAAATACTATAAAAGAATCTCTAAAGCAAACAAATCTAATATTAACACCTCTTTATAGCACTAATGAAAATGAATATAATACTTGGTGGAAAATACGCAAGGGCTTACTTCCAATAGCTAGTGCTAATAGAAAAGATGGAGCATCTGTAATTACTGAAGATGTGTGCTTTGAGATTGAAAAATTTGGCGAGGGAGTAGAGTTTATTCAAAGATTATTTGATGAATTTGGATTTAGTGATAATGGAATAATATTTGGGCATGCATTAAGTGGCAATATACATTTTATAATAACACCAAATTTAGACGATAAAAAAGAGAGAGAGAATTTTGAAAATCTAGTTAGTAAAATGGCTAATGGTGTTGCAAACTTTGGAGGAAGTGTAAAAGCAGAACACGGAACAGGAAGAATGGTAGCACCATTTGTAGAGGTTGAATGGGGTAAAAAAGCATATAATATAAACAAAAAAATTAAAAATATTTTTGACCCACAGAGCTTATTAAACCCAGATGTAATAATAAGTAATAACCCAAATATTCATACACAAAATCTTAAAGAAATGGCAAAAATTGATGATTTTATCAATAAATGTATGGAGTGTGGATTCTGTGAGAAAGCCTGTCCTAGCAACTTTCTAACACTAACCCCAAGACAAAGAATTAGCGTAGTGCGTGAAATGCAAAGGCTTTTAAAGCTAAATACAAAAGATTCTATTAAACTTTATGATGAAATGAAAGAAGAGTATAAATATGCAGGTGATGAAACCTGTGCTGCCTGCTCACAGTGTGCAAGTCTATGTCCATTAGAAATTGATACTAGTAATATTGCATTAAATTTAAGAAAAGAAGCAAAAAAAGCACAATACCTTGTAAAGCATATATACAAACACTTATCATTTTATATTACTATGACTAGGTTTTGCTTAAAACTTGCAAATTTATTTAGTATCCCTATGTTAAATAAAATTCCTTTTAGAAAAATAAGGCTTCCATACATTCCGCTAAACTTACCACAAGCAAATGATTTTTATAATAAAATTAATATAAATAAAGCACAAATAAAACCTAATTTAGATTCTATTAAAGTGATATATTTTAGTGCTTGTATGAATAGAGCTTTTAAGCCTAGCAAAATTCTAGCAAATAATGCAGACAAACGAAATATTCAAGAAGTATTTTATTCAATATGCAAAAAAGCAAATATAGAAGTAATAGAGCCTAAAAATCTAGCTAATATGTGCTGTGGAAAAGCCTTTATTGACTATGACATTAATTTATCCAACCTAAAAGAATTAAAAGCATTAAGCAATAATGGAAAAATCCCCATAGTATTAGATCATAGTGCTTGTAGTCAGCACCTAAAAAACAATTTAAAAGATTTAAAAGTGCTAGATTTAGTAGAATTCCTCTTAAATATAAAAGATAGATTGCAAATTACAAAAATTAATGAAAATATTAGTGTATATGCTATGTGTGCGTTAAAAAAGAATAATAAAGGTAAATTAATAGAATCTCTTGCAAAGCTTTGCACTAATGGAGAGGTTATTAATGAGGAAAATATTAAATGCTGTGGATTTGCAGGTAATAAGGGCTTCTTCACTCCAGAGCTAAATAAAAACTCACTTTTAAATCTCAGAACAATAAATGGAATTAAAAGAGGGTTTAGCTCCTCTTCTACATGCGAAATTGGTTTAAACGATTATAGCAATATTGCTTGGCAGCATATTTCTTATTTAGTAGATGAGGTTAGCAATCAACCATAAAAATTATTTTTATGGCTAGTATTAAATTGTTCGCATCTTAAAAAATTATATTAATTTCTTTAATTGTTTTATAAAAGCTTGACAAATACCAAGTATCAAGTCTTATAATACTTTATATAATTTTAGGTTTTTAGGCTTTTAGATTTTTGATAGAATCTTAGAGGATTTAAATTCCT
>NZ_NXLP01000038.1:0-13211 GCF_003364125.1 Helicobacter sp. MIT 14-3879 | reverse complement strand
CTCCATATTAATCTTAATCTTCTCTTTTCTTAACTCGTTTCTTATCTTAAAAATCTCATTCATATTTCTTAAATCTTGTTTTAAAGTATCAAGTAGAATTTTTCTCTCATAGTTTTCTAGGGTATTATTTTTTAAAAATTGCTCTCTTATTTTAATAGAAGATTCTAACTCTTCAAGTCTTTGAATTTTATCAGCCTTAATAGAAATGATATTTTCAAAAGTATTTTTAATTCTTTCTAATAAACCATCAAGAACCAATTTTTGCTTCTGAAAGAGGCTTTGTTTATCAATATTAAAATATAAATTATTTGGGGTAAAACTTTTAGCGTCTTTTGTTCTAATAGAACCTACTAGAGAAAGCTTGCTATCATTAAAAGATGCTTTTAAAATCACCTCTACATCATTTGCCTTTAAAAGTTTAATTTCTTTATTTTCCATAAACTTATCTGGTTCATATTCAACCTGCATAAGCTTTTTAGCAATTTTTTCTCTTGTGGCTTTAAAATTTACTTCATCGGCTTTACTTTTTGCCTTTTTACTTGTTTGTATGCCAAGCACTTCAATCTCATAATTATCCATTGAAAATCCCTTATTATTAAACATTTCATTTAAAACTTCTAACTCTGTTTGTAAATGCTTTTGAGAATTTCTATCACTTTCAAGCAGTCTTTCATTGGAAAGTATGCTTTTTTTATAATGTTCTAAGTATCTCTCTTCTGTTTTTAAGAGATTTGAAATCTTGTGTTTTTCTAATATAAAAGGATTGCCTGTTGCAATAGCTTTCATTTCAGCTATATTTGCTACTTCTTCATCTATGGCATCAAAAACTCTTTGTTCTTTTAATTTATCTGCTTTTTTAATTTGTATTAAAGGTAGAAGTTTTTGTTCATTGATTTGAAACATTCTTGAATCATAAGTTTGTTCTGTGGCATAACGATAATGAGCGATTTCAAAATGTTCCTTATCTATTTCAAAAAACATATTACCCTGTCTTATGCCTCTCCCTGCTCTTTGCTCCAAATCTATTTATTTAATTCATATTCTAATTTGCCCTTTAATAACAATTAACCATCTTTTCTAATAAATTTTGGAATAAGTTGTCTTAATGCTGGTTCTTCATCCTGATTAATTGCATTAAACAATCAAAATTTAATTATTGCAACCAAGCCTATTTTTGTTTAAAATATTGTGCATATTCAAAGGGTCTTTCCTTTAGTTTAAAATAAAATTTATTATGAAATTGGGTTGTAGTATTTAAAGTTTTTTGAAGTGTTCCTGGAGAATGCTTTAAAGCACCATTATATATCATTTCTTCTTTTTGTAAATAACCCACAGCATATTCCAAAGGAGAAATATTTGAGAAAAATAAGTCGATAAGATTGAAATTTAAATTATTATCTGCTTCTGTATAGAAAGAGTGATTATCATACATTTTATAAGCAGCTAAATTAAAAAATAAATTATTTTTATCTTGATATAAGCCTATATCATAGGCAATTATAAATTGCCTTAAGCTCCATATAAAATAAGAATAAAATAAATCATCGTTAAAATCTATTATTTCATAGTTATTTTCTTTTACCATTTTATCTAGTGTTGAAATTAATGCAAGTTTATTTAAGTTTGTATTTTGAATATCGTAAATTTTAATACCTCGAAATTGATTAATTTCGTTAATATAAGAAGTTAGAAAATCAATATTATCATTATACAATTTTAAAAAATATTTTTTTACTTCTATATTATTTATGATTTTATCGGGATTGTTTTTGAAATAAAAATCTTTAATTTCTTGAAAACAGTTTTCATTAACATTAAAAGCTTGGAAGATAATATTTCTTTTCTCAAATATAATTTTACCTAAATATATACTGATCTCAAATTTGAAATTTTTTCTAAGGCTGTATTCTTTTTTTAAATACTCTTCATCAAGTCCTTTTATACTCACATTACTTTGTAAGCCTAAATAAATGGTTTTATCTTCTCTTATATTGGAAATATAATCTTTAAGTGGTATTTTTGAAATTTTCATTATTTCCCTTACTATAAGTTTCTACCTATGAAGGTTTCTACATATCTTGAATCTCTCTCATTGGGTTGAATTTCATAAGCATCTTGCATAGTGCCTATATTACAACCTACTAAATAATTTTCACTAGGATCACAAATTCTATTAAATTTGTCAAAAATAACTTTTTCGTTAATATAGGCTTGTTCTGAATAAAAAATATACCTACCCAAAGCATCCATTTTATTATTATAATATTTTTCTATATAAAAATGTCTGCATTCATGGAAAACCGTTGTTGCAAATTCTTTAAAATAAGCTTTCATAATGTATTGATTCAGTCTTACTTCATTATCTTCATAAGATCCAAAAGATAAGGATCCACTAGGTTTTTTGCTATAAAATACTACTTTTTCTAAAGGTAGGTTAAATCTTTTACAAAGAGTTTGGGTTAATGTTTTTAAAAAATCTTTACATTCTTTAAGATCCCTGTTTTTATTATTTAAAAGATCGGTATGGAATTGTTTAAAACTTTTACCATCTTTATATTCTGAAGGTAAAATTTCATTAGCTATAGTGTTGATATATTTATAATCTCTATCCTGAAGGTAACTTTCCTTATCTTTTTCTGATATACTTACTAGAAATCCCTTATTGACCACATCAAATCTATAGTAAATATAAGCAATTTTTCCTGCAAATTGAGGATAAATTCTAAGATAGGTAAAAAAATCTCTCTTTTTTTGTTTTTTTAAATTTGCTCTTAAAAACCAATTTGCCTCCTCAATACTATCGATGGTTTTTTGTCGGTTAAGATGATATATATTAGTATTTTTTAACTCCTCCCTTGTAGATAGTTCTTTTATTTGATTATCTCTGCCCCAGCCAACTCTAAAACTCATATCTATGATTTTATAAGCGTCGTTTAGATTAGGAAGTCTTTTAAATTTATTTTTATCTTCATAAGCAAACACTAAAGCATAGTATTTATCAAATTCTTCTTCATTGGATCTTGTTAAAGGTAATGAAAATCCTATTTTGTCAAATTCTTCCTCTTTTTCTTCATCGTCCATTTCCCAGCATTCGTGAAAATATTTACTTTCATCCTTTAAAAATTTTATATCCTTAAATTCTAAAGATTCTTTGCCTTCTAAAATTCTTTGAAGTCTTGCTTCGTTTTGAATTTGAGCCAAAGCCCAAACGATATTTGCATCATCATTTAGTCCATAAACTTCGCATTCTATATAAGTTCCTGGTGCAAAATTTGCTTTTTCATCGATAATAATTTTTAAGCTTTTTTCGGCACTTACAATATCTTCATCCTCATCAAGCTCCCACTCTGTTTCTTTTATAAAATCAAGCTTCGATTTTTCTTTCTTTGGATACTCCACCTTTAAAGAAACAATCCCTTCTTCTTCATTTCGTATAAATTTAACTTGCTTATTTAATTTTTCTAATAACTCACTTTGTGCCATACCTATACTACCACTACTGCCAAATTCCCCCCTCTCATTAATACTATAAAGATATAAATTATCTTTGATAATACTTTGTTCTTTTTTGCTTTTTTTATCTTTATTTTCTTTTTCATTACTTTCTTTTAATTTTATTGCTTTTGAAGTTTTAGAACATTCTTTATCTGTATATAATCTCACACAATATTTCCCCCAAGTTTTTCCTATCTCAAAAGGATAATCTTTTAAAAAACTAGGTTGTATATCCTTAGCTATTTCATTTATTTTTAAATAATACATTCCTTCAGGTAAAGTTCCAAATCTATCTTGAATACTTTCATCATCATAGTAAAAATAAGCTTTTCCAATTTTACTATTGTTATTTGAATAAAAATAATTTGCAATTTGTTTTTTACTTCTTTTTTCATTATCTGCTTTAGCTGTACCACTTCTTGCCATATAAGAGTTTATTAAATCATTACCTTTGTAATGATAAACATTAAATCCATCATAAACTAGATGATCTTTAGCTTTAAATTTAAGTATAAGTCCAATTTTATGTTCACTATAATTATTAAATATCCTTTTAGCATTTTGTATAGGAGTAGGGAAGTAAGCTTCTTTTTCATCAAGTTTTACTTTAAAACTATAACAATCGCTAAAATACTTTTCTTTATCAAATCTTATTTTACCTTTTTCATCACTGCGTCTTTTTAGATTGACTACTCTTAAAGTTTCATTATGTTTAAAACCTTTTATAACAATTTTAGCATTCGCAATAGGCTTATTGTATTCATCTTTTAAATATAGAGTGATAAATTGAGGTTCTTTGTTCATCTAAAGGTTCTTTTGAAGTTTATTAAGGCTTTTGTTATTGTAGAAAATAGTATGTTCTAAATTGGTTTGAGAGTTTGTATTGTCATCTTGTAAATATAATACTCCAGATGGTAGGATATGGGTTCTATAATACATAAAGCATCTCCACAACTCATACAATCCTTGTGTAGATTTCAATAGCCAAGATCGCCATTTAAGCTCTTGAAAATATTTTTTAGAAATTGTTATTGGCTCAATTTTTTCTTTATCAATAAATTTAATATTAACCGTCCTGCCTATCTTTAAAGGATATAATTTCTTTTCTAAACGGGGATTTATAAATTCTGCAAGTCCGTCTTTGCTTTGAAAATCAAAATTATCATCTAAGGGATAAAGTTTTAGATTGGGAATACAAACAGGATCATAAATCTTAGCATCAATATGAAATTTTACATCTTTATTAAATGCTATACTTGTGCTTCCAAAAGTAAAAGTTCTTTTAACATAATCACTTGAGTTTGTATCTAAGTAATAATAAATAACTGCAACCACTCTGTAGTCTTCGACATAATTTCCATTCTTGGAAACAAATGGATTTTCACCTCCATACATTTTAGTTTTTACTATATCATCTAATTCTAAAATATATGTTTCATTTTCTATTTTACCTTTAAATTCCTCAAGTTCTTTTTCACTAAAAACACTATCAAAAAATTTTTGAAATACCCCAAAATTTGTAGCATTGGTATATCTATCTACATATTTCATATAATCAAATGCTGAAGCTTGTATGATTATACTTGCTTTTTTATCTCTTACCTGATAATCTTTATTTATGAGCACATAATTATCTTTTCTAGCTAAATTACTTGGTGGTGTACTTTCTCCCCAAAGATAATAAGATAAAATTTCTATTCTATAATCGCCTTTTAGGTTTAATAAAAAATCCATCTTATTTTCCTATTATATCTAAAACTTTTACATGATTCACAAATCGATTCATAATTATCATTGTCGCGTATTTTTATTTCACCACAATTTGTAATTGGGTAATGCTCATATCTGAAATAATTGTCATTTTCCCAATTTTTTAAATCATCTTTATTAAATTTTTTTTCTGGTTTTTTATTGCCAATAAGATACATTTTAACTAATAAGTCATAATCATAATAACCAAATTTTGAAGGTATGACAAAGGGTTCATAACCACCTATTTTTACAAATTTAATATCATAAGAAATAAGATAAATTTCTTCTCTATAGTTAAAAAGTAAAGAATATTTAAGCTTTATATGTTTTATAGAAATCTCCTGTTAAAATTTTTTCTTCTTCAAAAGGTCTTACAATGCTAAAACCTCGCATTATTTTTTTAAGATTTTCTTCTTGAGTTTTGTTAAGATCAATTTGTTTGATAATATCATCAATATCAAATTGTTTACCATTGCTAAAAAATTGACAATCTTCGTCTTTAAAATAGCATGTAGTACTAAAATATTGCCACTCTTCTTGAGCTACATTATAATATCTTTTGCTATGTGTGTAATCATAAAATTTTTTAAGTAAATCTTTAGTGGCTCTTTCAAATACTTCATTTCTATCTAATTTTCTATTTTCTTTTATGCAATAGTCATTTTGATTAAGAGCTATAAAGGGGTGCGGAATTATCTTTACATAACCATTTTCAAATTCAGTGTAAAAAAATATTTTATATGTTGCAAATCCAATAAATAATATAGCCGCAACCCAAGCTATTTTTTTAATTTTGTATCAAATAAGAAATTAAGTCTATAAAAAAGTTTTTTCATTTTAAATTCTCCTAAAATCTTAAACTATTTTACAATAATACTTATAACAACCGTTAAAGTATTTTTCTTTTTCTATTATCTTGATATTAAGCAAGGCTTCATCTTTGTGATATATTATAATGATGATTATAAGTTATATAGGCTATTAATTACTTATATAGATACAATTTTATGATTATTATATTCTTGACTAAAATGATTAAGATTTTCTAAAAATATTTTATACTCATTGATATGGTCTTTTTCATTTTGTATATTGTTTAAACACTTAAGACTTTGGTTGAAAATATTATTATTGTAAAAATTACAAGAAAAACTATCAAAATTAAATTCTTTTAATAAATTACTATTTTTATTATCTATAGAGCATAAAGGAGTAAAGGAATTTTACAAGTATAGCAAACATTGCTATAAATACAACACAAGGTATATAAAATCTTTTAAGTTTATAAAAAGGTTTTTCATTTTTATCCTTTTTATCTATTCTGCCTTAATCTCTCCACCTTTAACCACAAGTCCATTAGAATCTATAATTACTTCTACTCCGCCTGCTTTAATGATAACACAATCTGTTTTTGCATTAATAATTGTTTCTCCCACTTGCACGGTTGCCTCACTATCAGCTTTTAACCGATGAGTAGTTTTTGCATAAGTTGTGATATTATCAGCTACCATACTTGTGTTTTTATCGCTTTCAAATCCTATAGATTCATTGCTTGTAAAAAGAATATTGTCTTTACTTTTGTAATCCATTTCTTTTTCGCTTAAAACTTGCATTTTATCACTAACATTAATATCCCAATGCCCTTCAGTCACTTCTTCTCTATTTCCCTTTACATTCCTTATCTCATCCTTATGTATAATAGTATTTTGATTAGCTCCTATTTCTATATCCTTATTTTCTCCTATAAACTCACTTGAATTTTTAGCAATTCTTGTTTTATTATCTACCCCTACATTTAAAGTATTGCTTAATCCTACTATAGTATCTTTAGAAAGTGCTACATTGGTTAAATATTCTCCTCCTACATTGACATTTTTAGCTAAATCTATAGTTTGGGTATGAGCTTTTTTAATCCTTTCATTGTAAATTCCATCTACTATAGAATCCTTATCATTTAAAATTCTTTGAGTAAAATTATGCTGCACTAATTCATCATAATCTTTTTGGGCTTTTAGATAGATTTGTTCTTTATCTTTTATATTTGAGAGAGTGAGTTCAATGGCTTTGTTTTGCATAAGTTTAAATCTTTAGTCATTTTAACACTATATGCGTTACTCCGTGTGTTGTTTTAAATGCAGGTTTATTAAAATAAGCAAATAAGATTAATTGATATTTTTCATTCATATTATAAAATTTATTCCTATCGCTTTGTAAAAGCATAGAAGTATTAAAGGTTATATCATTTCCTTGAAGATTTTCTAATGTATTAATTTTAAAACTATTATTTTCTGTATCTTCCTCTTTTTTTATACAATATGCCCATTTAATTGTCTCATCAAAGAAAAATTTTTCCTCATTATTTAAATAGGCTCTAATAAAAATAGTTTCATTGCAAGGGATTTTATCAGTGGTATTTTGCTGTTCTTTTTCTTTATAAGCTTGCAAATTTGTGATATATAAATTCTCTCTTGAATTTTTTATTTGTTTTTCATATCCATTTGATCCAATATCCAAATAAAGATTTTCTCCAAAATCTTGCATACTTACTTTATTTGTAAAAGTATAATAACCTCCTTGCTTATCTGCAGAACTTAAAGAGACTATCGCTACATTTCCTATTTGGTGCATTTGACCTGTGCTAAAATCTTTTAAAGCCTTTGTGGCAATAATACATTTTGTAGCTCTCTTAAAAAAAGAAGAGTTTTTATCTAAAATTAAATCAATTTTAAAACTACTCTTATAAATACCTTCTGTGTGGCTTAGTTCCAAGCTTTCATAAATTCTTCTATTCTCACAGTTATGAAGAAATACTTTAGTGATGGTTTCATGATTGTTTCCATTTTCATCTAAAATATTAAGATTATTAAGTGTTAATTCAAAATTTCCCCCTCTATAAGATAAAATTTCCTCACTATATCTTTCTAGTTTTAAATGGATTTTTAGCATCTTTGAGGCTTTATCTTGTAAAATTTTAAATTGATTTTCTTTAGCAAAACTATACAATTCTATAGCATTTTCTTCATTATTGGCAAGAGCAATTTTTAAAATCCCATCATTTTTGTTTATGAAATATGATATATTGTTTTTTACTGCTTTAAAATGTGTCTCATTTTCTCTTGTTAGAATAAGCTCTTCTTTAGCACTACAAGAAAAAGCTTGCGGATTACTTGTTTGTTGTTCTTCTTGTGTTGGATCATATTTTAAATATATAAGTTCACATTGATCTTCTATCAATTTAGAGCAATCTATTTTTGCTTTTGTTCCTGCAAGTAAAGTAATAAAAGTATTTTTAGGTTGTTCTATTTGTATAATAGATGGAGTGGGATTTGGATAGAGGATAAGAATGTTATAAAATGTATTTGCTTCTAGTTTTTCAAACTTTTGACTTAAAGTTTTATTAAGCAAAGCAACATTATCTAATTTATTAGCACCTAAATTCTCACAATAATTAGCAATACAATAAATATTATCTAAGCTAAAATTTTTTTGAGTGAGGGTGTTTAGGTAGCTAAGATAGGGGGAGAGAATATCAGCTATACCCTGAAATTCTTCTTTAGCAACATAAGAATAATAGTGTTTGTCTTTAGTATGATATGTATTGTATTCTCTTAAGAGATTCTTTGCTTTTTCATCAACTTCTTTGCATTTCTCATAAGTTTGCATAAAAGAAAGGTAAGTGTATTTATCTAGCAGTTTCAGCCCTTGCTCGGTATTGGCTTCTTTAAAGTTAAAATTAAGATAAGAGAAGATATCAAGACTTGTTGAAAAATATTCTATATTATTATTTTGATCTTTATTACCTAAGCCAAACATAGCGGCTTCTTGGATTCTGCGAGAGTAATAAGGGTTTTTGAATTGTCGTATATCGGCATAATAACGCACAGAAAACCACGCTAAAAATCTATTCTTATCTTTTAGGGCTTTTTGAAGCAAGATGAGTCCACTCTCTGGGTTAAATCTTGCTGGACGCTGATAATAAATAGATAGTAAGGGAATAAACTCTTGTGGATTGGCTAATTCTGTCTTACTAAAAGAAGTAAGATAATTTGCATTCCATTTGTTTAATTTGTGTCTTAGTGCCTTAATTTCACTAAAACTAATGATATTTTTAACTTCTATTGCTTCATCATCCGTAAGCTCAAAAATCATATTTATATCAAGTTTTTGGTTGATATCAGGATTTTGGTTGTAGATTTTTATATTATTTTGTAAAATGATATTAAGATCTTTTTGTAGATTAATCATATTTTGATTTGGGTTTTTACCTGTTTGATAGGTATTTTTTTGAATTTTATTACTTACTCTATACTCATTAATCTTATCTTTTATTTCTTTAGAAGTTGTATTAATGAGAGCTTGTGTAGAATCTCTTTGTTTGCTTAGTATATTGGCTAGAGTATAGACACCATTTTCCAAGTCTGCGTATTTCAAAATGCTCACTTTATACATCAAAATTACTTCTCTCCATTTATCCACTTCAATATTAAATCCTATACCAATGGTAATTTTTGGAGTATCTGCATTATCAGCATAAATCTTTGTTTTAATCCCTTCAACTAACTTTAATAGACTAAGTAATCTGTTGTTAAACCCCTCATAGCTTAAATTTGTTGTCTTAATTGGCATTTAGTTTCCTTAAATCTATATTATGAATAAATTTATCAAGTGGCTGAACAACTCTGGTTTGCATTTCATCTAAATCAAATTCACACCCTCCATTTGTACATATAAATCCCTCATCTTCAAAAGCACATACTTGAGTATAGCGACTATTTGAGCTTAATACTTGCAATGCCTGAGAGATTTTTGTAAGAGTTTCTTCATATCCTTGTGGAAACAATTTATTATAAAATCTAAACTTTGCTAAACCTTTAATAGAAAAAATATCAAGTATCATATTGTCCTCACAAGTATAAAAAGTATCTTTGTTTATGAGAGAACTTGTATCTATGATAGTATTGGTGCTAAGTAATAAAATTCCCATTTTATAAACCCTTGCTATACAAGACTTGTAATGATGTGGTTTAAAACCAAAATGAACTGAGTTATGATTTTCATACATTATTCCGTTTTCGCGTCCTTTGTTAAATACTTCTTCCACTTCTTTTTTATCATCATTTTTTGCCAATAAAAAACAACGCATATTATCCCTATAATCCATAAAATTTTTAGCAAATTTTTGCATTTGTTTTCTTGTCTCTTGTCCCTCTTTTGTGTTTTTTGGGATACTCTTTAATATTGAAAAATAGAGTTTAGAATATAATCTATCAAGTTTTTTTAACCCCCCGCTTTCATCATTGCATATTATCTTTTCAACTTTTGTGCTAGCCTTGCCACAATCAAAGCTAGGTTTAGCTTCTGCGGGAGATTGGGCATTAGCACTAATACTCAACATTAAGAAAAATCCTAAAACTATTAAAAACTTTTGCATGAGAACTCCTTTAATTTATCTATTCTGCCTTAATCTCTCCACCTTTAACCACAAGTCCATTAGAATCTATAATTACTTCTACTCCGCCTGCTTTAATGATAACACAATTTTGATTTGTTGTAATAGTAGTATCGCCTACCTTATGAATGATTTGGTTACCTGCTTTTACTTCATAATCTGTTTGAAAGTCGCTATATTTAGATTCTGCAAGTTCTGTATGTTGTTTTTTAGTTTGCGTGCTTAAATTTTGTTCTGTATATATATCAATGTAATTGCTTGTTTGCATACTAAAATGTTCTTGTGTAAAATAATTCATTCCCTTATTGACATGAAGTTCGAGCTTTCCTTCAGTCACTTCTTCTCTATTTCCCTTTACATTCCTTATCTCATCCTTATGTATAATAGTATTTTGATTAGCTCCTATTTCTATATCCTTATTTTCTCCTATAAACTCACTTGAATTTTTAGCAATTCTTGTTTTATTATCTACCCCTACATTTAAAGTATTGCTTAATCCTACTATAGTATCTTTAGAAAGTGCTACATTGGTTAAATATTCTCCTCCTACATTGACATTTTTAGCTAAATCTATAGTTTGGGTATGAGCTTTTTTAATCCTTTCATTGTAAATTCCATCTACTATAGAATCCTTATCATTTAAAATTCTTTGAGTAAAATTATGCTGCACTAATTCATCATAATCTTTTTGGGCTTTTAGATAGATTTGTTCTTTATCTTTTATATTTGAGAGAGTGAGTTCATTAAAACCTTCTTCATTTGTGCCTATGGTTTTAGAAGAAATAGAGGTTTGATGATCATTAAAAGGAAGATTTACTAAGCTTGCATTAGTCCCATTATACAAACTCCCGCTCACATAAGGTTTATCTATATCATCATCTAAAAAAGAAATAATCACTTCATCACCAACTCTTGGAGTATGATAAAAACCTGAATGATTACTTGCAATGCCTGTTGCTACTCTTAAAAAAGGAGTGTGATGATAAGATTTATAAGTATCGTTTGATAAATTATTAGAAGAGTTTATTAAGCTTGTATTATCTTTAGAATTTGTATTGTTTGTATCCTCATGAATATTGGTTTTTATATTTGCATTTAAAAGATTTTCATCTAGTTCTTCTTGATTGGCATAAAGATTAATCCTTACTTTAACTCTTCCATACTCATCTGTATAAATAGTATTTCTCTCACTTTCTATATCCTTACTTTCTCCTATAACAATACCTTGAGTGCTATTAGGAGCTTTAGGTTTGGCTTTAAAACTTGGAGTAAAGATAATATTCTTTTTTAATAAAGTTAAGGTATTAGAATAAGATTTACTTAAATTTAAATCTTTTAAATTTAAATGATCATTTGTATTAATAGAATTAGCTAAGATCGCATCATCAATTAAGATTTGAGTATTAGCAATAACGATAAAGTCTTTAAGTAAAGAAGTATTGTCTTGACTTTTTGTATCTTCATCACTCAATCCACCAAGATTTAACTCCTCATAATTTAAAGTGATAAAATCCCCCAAGCTAAGATGATAGATATTGCTTTTTGCTAAGAAGCTTTCATTTAATACCAAAGCTCTTTTTTCTTTAAGGCTAGGTTTGGTTTTTAAATCAATATTTTTTGTAAAAGAATACTCACTCTCATAAAAATGCTCATTATAATAAGCTTTATTATTGAGTTCTTGTTCATAAGCAACTTTATTAGAATGCAAAGATAAAAGGTTTAAAGGAGTATTAGCATTGATACTAGAATGTGTAAAAGAATTGGTTCTTAAACTTTGTTCTTTATAAATAGAAGAAATACAAGCTTGATTTAAAGCATTGTTGATATTAGGATTATATTCTATCTCTTTGCTTTTTGTATTTTTATACACATCACAAAAATAAATAGCGTTTTCATCCTCATAAAAAAATATCCCATTATTATGGGCTAATCTTGTGATAAATTCTAAATCACTTTCATTATACTGAGAAATGAGTTCTTGTTCTTCATAATTAAAATGCATATTAGAATAATCTATTTGTTTGTGCAATATATCTTGATAAAAATGAAGAGTTTGTTTGATAACTTCTATAATATTGGTATGAGTATAAATACGATTGGCTTTATTTAAAGAAAGTCTTATTAAAACCGATTCAAGTTTAAAAGAAAAAAAGTGTTTGTATTTTAATTGTTTGGTATTTGAGGTGCTATCATTGATATTTGATGTGCTTTCTTGATTAATGCCTAGATATTTTATATAAGTGATAATTCCTTTATAATTTTTAACTTCATTTGTATCAAAATTTAAAGTATTGTTTTCATAAGGATTATGAATGCTTAAAATAGCTTCTTGATCGATTAAAACATTAGGATGAAAATTAAAATCTTGACTTAGATTAAATAAGCTTTCATCTAAACTTTCAAAAAAACCTTCACATTCTATAGAAAAAAGTTCTTCAAAACTTTCTTTGATGATGGCTTTAGTGATTTTAAAGGGTAGGGGATTTGAAGCAGGATTAGAAATATCAAGACTCAT
>NZ_NXLP01000138.1:0-1807 GCF_003364125.1 Helicobacter sp. MIT 14-3879 | reverse complement strand
CTCTAAGATTGTTTCTTAGTATGTGGATGATAATTTCTCGCTAAGATTCTATGAGATTAGTCTGTTTTGCTGTATTTTTATTCTTTATGAATAAGCTTTTATTTTATCCATAAGAATCTTAATTACTAAGAAGCATTAAATCGGTCATTGTGCCTGTTAAAAGTCTCAATCACTTATAATATTCTCTTTTTCACCTGTTGTCTAATTTTTCTCTTGAAGACTCTACATATTAGCCAAAAGTCTCAATTCTCTATGCTTCTGTTGCTGTATCCTCTTTGATATAGCTTTGTATAAATGTGCCTATGTCATGAAATAACACTTCTATCATAATACAACCTAGTTATACTTGAGGCTGTGTAGAGAGGAATAGAGAATGTGCTGCCCATTGCATGAATATTGAAAAGAGAGAATCATATAAAAACAATTTTAAAAAATCTAAGGAGATTATCTTGAGAATTAGGTTATAGTAATGAACGGTATATTTGAATTAAGGAAATGGCATGGCTTACTGTATTCTCTTAAGTCCTAGTGAAGATAAATTATTGCATACTCACAATTCAAATTCCAAGTTTCTGGAATCTTACAAAAAATCTGTTATGCAGCCTAATTTTTTAACAAATCTCTGGGAGGGAAAGGAACTTTTAACACACAGAGAAAAACTCTGTAGAATCTACATTGATTATCTTAGACAAACGCTAGAAAATTCAGATTCCAAACTTCTTTTAGAACTTTATGGTGCAAGAAGATTTCATGCCAAAAATGAATATGAACTAAATATTGCCCTAAACTCTATGCGTTCGCTTATCGTTGATTCTATTTCACAAGAACAGCAAGAGGTTTCACAACAACTCATGCCAGCTATTATACGTTATTGTGGTGTGGCTTTTGATAGTTTGAATTTTGAATATCTCGAATCTCATGCAAGACAGACTATCTTAGAGAAGACACTTATTTTTAGTAATCTCTTTGGTGTAATTAAAGCTAGCGATAAGATTCCCTTCTATAAGCTTAAGCAAGGGACAAAACTAGAATATTTGACATTGCAAGAAGTTTATAAGCCTTTTATCCCACTTTTGGAATCTCATTGCAAGGAATGGGATTTTTTGATTGATTTACGTTCGCATATTTACGCAAAGATTTGGTCTCCTCATCTAATGAATGAGAAGAAATTTCATAAGCCCCATTTCTTTTTTGAATTTTACAAAGGCGGTAAGGTTATTAGCCACTATGCTAAGCTTTATCGTGGTAAGATTTTGGCTATGTTTAGTTCGCAAAATAAGGACAAGCAAAGTATCAGTGCAAATGAGGCATTAAAATTTTTTAGCCTCATTCACAATGAAACACTTTATTTTGTAGGCAGCATAGAGAATAAAGGAATAACTCTTTTGCAATATGAGATTCGATAAACAAGGTAAATTGCCATACAGACAGGGCTACAGTCCAAAGGACAAATTTCAACGAACAAAGCTGCGACTATGGAGAAATAAATACAATTTTTGCAGTATAGATGTCATCGAGTCAGTGTCTTATCAGGACACGTAAAAACAGTGCATTTAAAATGCCAATGTAGTTTATCAAGATGTCATTATAGGACTTAACAAGGCTTTGAGCAAGAAGAATCATTTAACTAGAAGTAGGCGAAATTAGCAGTGAGATTATAGAGAGAATAAATTATGTATTTTGGGTAGAGGCTATGGAGAACGAATTGCAAACGAAAATATTAGCTTACAAACATAACTGAAAGCAAACTACAAAGTAATGGATAAAGGATAATATAGCATATATTCAATCAGAATTTATTAGAGAC
>NZ_NXLP01000137.1:0-1822 GCF_003364125.1 Helicobacter sp. MIT 14-3879 | reverse complement strand
TTGTAGTGTTTAACATAACAAGCAGAGTTATCCTTGTGAGAAAATTTATTAAGCTTTTCAGGGTCATCTCTATTATCTGGTAAGTCAGTCTTTAAAGAGTAAATCTCTATACATTCTTTCAGACATCTTTACTTCTTTAAAGCAGATTGAAAATGATAAAAGAGTCTAGATTCATCAATTATCTAATTGAACATTATGATTGAGGTGATTTGGCATTATAATTTAACACTCTTGAGAATAAGGAATCTTTGATTCTCAAACTTTGAATAACCAATCCATGTTTTACGCATACTCTGTATTCTCGTAATGAGAATAGAAAATCTGGGATTCAAAGGGATTGTTGTGAGCTTACCTCAACAAAATAACTATCAAGTCTTATCCACTCATATTGAAATGACAAACTCAAATGTGCTACGACAAAAAACAGATTGAGATTCTGAATCTAGCACAATCTATCGCCAACTTTTAATCTCTGTGATTGTAAAAAACTTAACGCATTCATTTTGGGCTTATTGGGTGGAGTAAGCAAGCTTATCCATAGTTTGCCTTTTGTGCAAGAGAGAGAGAATCTTGCATTTTTATTGTCTATATCAAGTATTACGCCTTTTTGGCATGAAGAATTCTTATAAAGAGAATCTGTTTCGCTTTCTTGCAGCTTTTCTTCATCTTCCTCATAGCCATTTATTTCGTTGATTTTTAATACACCATGCTGATAGATAATACTCACTCCTTTATCGCAAAGTGCCAAATAACGCAAATAGCACATCTTCGCACTCTCAAGATCGAGAATGCGCTCTTGCTTATGAATCTTTGTGCAGTAAGTTGCCTTAGTATGATTTTGGGCGATGGGTTTTAATCTGCCATTTTGAAGAGAATCAAACACAGATTCTAATAACTCTATACCATGTGGCACTAAGATTCTAAAGACTGAATCTATACGTTGGTATTCTACTTCATTCTTAGCTATCGCTTTATTTGCTAGAATATCTCCCGTATCTAATCCTTCATTCATAGCAATCACAGTTAAACCAAAATGCAAATAATCATTCATAATACTGTGTTGAATGGGGCTAGCCCCACGAAAATACGGCAAAATTGAACCATGCAAATTAAGACACAGGTAGTTGTCTGTAACAAATCGTGGGAGAATTTTACCATAAGCCACAACTACAATTACCTCTATTGCCCTATTAATGCTAGGTGAATCTGTAGGCGTTGCTTGAGAATGTATATTGTGTAAAATGGCTGGAATTTCTTGTGTCTTTTGTGGTTGAAAGCAGGGGATATTGTGGGCAAGGGCATACTGCTTTGTTTCAGGAGATTTGAGGATTCTTTTGCGACCAAAGGGTTTATCTGTCTGGGTAATTACCCCAAGTATTGTGTGTTTGCGATGTAGATTCTCTAAAATATCTTTAGCAAAAATCGGTGTCCCAAAAAAAACAAGATTCAACGGCAATCCTTCATTTAATAATCTTCCCTTGAAATTAATGCGATTGTATCAATCTATTATAGATATTTAATAAATCACTCTCTTTCTTAGGATTTTTGGCGAAAAAATAGCAAAGCATAACACCTTCTTTAATCACACTGCAACTTAAGCATTAAGAATACCCATAAGGTTCTGTGTTGCTCAATAACTCAAAGTTATTACTTATAGTTTTGGCATTTATTGGTTATCTGCGATAAGATAAAACAACAATGCTAGTTGCGAGCAAGATAGATTTGCAAAGATTAGAATCCTTTCTCATTGCAAGAGAAAAGATTGCAAGATTCTATGATGATTATTTTAAAGATAATCCTTATTTCTATACGCCCAAAATAC
>NZ_NXLP01000136.1:0-1824 GCF_003364125.1 Helicobacter sp. MIT 14-3879 | reverse complement strand
AATAATTTTAAAAATAATGATAAATAACCAACGTAAGATTCCATACAAAATATAGAGAGTAAAAACAGCACAAAGAGTAAGTGATGTTTGCGCAATCATAAGGGCAAAGAGAATGAGAATCAAGATGAAATATTTTAAATCCCATGTAAATTTCTTGAAGCTAGGATAGCGAATATTGCTTACCATGAGGATTGAGACAAGAAAAGCTACAACAAGGAAGACATAGGAATGTGTGCGTAAGAAGTTAAATAGACCAAAAATATTGACTTCATTATATTCAGTTACTAGAATCCATAGGCAAATAATAGCTGCAGCAGACGGGATTGGTAATCCGATGAAAGAATTTGATTCGACATTGGTTGTGATATTAAATCGTGCCAATCTAACAGCCCCTAATACTACAAAAAGCCCGCTAATAGCAATGCCGTATCTCCCATACTCATGTCCAGCATAAAAGTAAAGCACCACAGCAGGCGCAACGCCAAAAGCCACAACATCGGCTAGAGAATCAAATTCTACCCCAAACTTACTCGCAGTATTAGTAAGCCTTGCTACTCGCCCATCTAACCCATCTAAAACCATAGAAAAAAGAATGCACCAACACGCAGAAACAAAGAATTTGGGATTATCCACCATTAATGCCTTATGTGCTATAAAAATAGCTATTATGCCCATAAAAATACTTGCTGCTGTAAAAAGATTGGGCAATATATAAAGAGGATTAAGCTTCATGATATACTCTTATACACGATGAAATACTGCATTGTTTTGTCAGTTTTTGATTATTTAGCATAATTCTAGCAGTTTAATACTTAATTGCAAGATTATATTTGTGATTTTATCTAAAATTCACTATCTCTTGCCTGATGCTATAATTGTTGTGATTTATGTATGGAAATTTGTGTTTCTCTTATTCCTTACTTATCAGTGGGATTTTGGAGCAAATGACCTTATCTTTATCTAATTTTTATCTTTTCTAAGACAAGTTGTATTATAATTGATATTCCTATTATGATATAAGGAGTTATTATGCAAGCTCAAAAAATAATACAGTGTGTTGTAAGTTTTAGAAATTTCATTTGTTTGGTAAATAAAAAATTGCATACCCAAATCAGAAAACCGAGTAATTTTATCATGACTTTTTTCTTAATGGGTTTGCTTGGACAAAATGCTATATGTGTACCGCAACATGTTTTAGACGCTTATGATGGAATCTGTTGGCAATGTTATGATAAGGAAATCTCCATTCAAAACTTTGTAACAAAATATCGCAGCACATTGCGCAATATATGCTATAAAAAAGACGCACAAGCCTGCCATATTCTAGCGAGAGTTTATGCCGCGTTGGGCGATGATGTGGGAGCAGATGAATACTTTGCTCTCTCTTGTAAATATGGATTAAAAAAAGATTGCGAGTTGGTTGTTGAAGATACGGAATGAGATTTATAGTCGTCAAGATGAAACTCTTGTTAAAACAAGGTGTTATTTGACTTGGCTTTGATAGAGTAAATATAATCTGATTCGATAGGGCGTATTGACTAATACAAAGAGAGTACAACGATATTGCAAAGAAACACTATAAGCTTATTATAAAACTTTAAATTTTAGAAAATTAAAAATTGCATTAGATTGCGTTTATTTAGAAAGTTTGGATAAAATGTCCAAAATTTGTGGGAGTAAAAGGTAAAAATGGGGGGGATTTATAGAATTTATGGAATTTTTTATCTAGTTTTTGTAATGATTCAATATGTAAAAACCCTATTATCTTCTTTTTCTGCATTGCCGATTGTTTCTATCATTTTTTTATTTATTACTGAATTAGAA
>NZ_NXLP01000135.1:0-1856 GCF_003364125.1 Helicobacter sp. MIT 14-3879 | reverse complement strand
ATTCACCCGGAGCTAAAAATCTAAAGCCCCTAAATTTAGATAATGTGTATGAGATAGATTCTACAATACTAAGTGATGCCAATAAAGACAATAAAGAAAAAGTATTATTTAAAAAAATAAGAGATTATGAATATAATGAAAATAGCAATCTATTAAAAGATGCCATACTTATTAATTATGATAGTGGATTATTAAATACAATTAATAAGTATTTTTCAAATAATGAAAATCTAAAAGAACATTCTATATTTTTAAGGACATTTACTTCAACAAGATTAATGCCTCTATGGTATGGTGGTGCATTATCTAATGCTACTTATAGTTATGAAATCATTAAGATTAATGAAATCTTTATGAAATGTATAACAAATCTAAAAGATAATTATCAATTACAAAAGCCTTTAGCCTGTAAAGATAATATCCACCACATAGAAGCTGATAATGATTCCAACCCAAATAATAATAAATTAATAGATAATCTTATTCAAGACTTAGGAGTAGATATAGATGGCAAACATTATTTCATTAATGTAGGAGAATTTTGGAAATCTCATTATCTAGCCCCTAGTATTAATGAACTTCAAAGAGTTTTAATGTATTTACAAAGTGGTAATATAAATAATCTCTTAGAATACAATATCATTAAAGAAAAAGATAAAAGTTTGTTTTTAAGAAATAGAGAAGCTAAAAATGCACAACAAATTCTAAATACTCAATCAATTCCTTTTAATCTCCCTTTATCTCATAATAATCTATTCTTAAATCCTATCCCTCCTAAGCCCTCAAAAGAACTACAAGAAACTATTGCTTATCTTAATGAGTATATGCCACCACAAAAACCTAAGGATATTTTAAAAGAAAAAGGTGAAAGAAATAATAAAGAATGCGATAAACAAACTCTAGGCGATAAATTCAATAATCAAAACTCTACTTATGCAAGAGCCATTGAAGCAAGGTTTGAGGAAGCGATGATAATCAATGTATAAAATAAAAAATTTTATTAATTATAATTTAGCTCAATCTTTAATATTTTTATTAGTTATATTTATAAGCTTATTTTTATCAGGTTGTTCCTTTAAAGGTATTGACCCTCAATATTATGAGTTTAAGAAATTATGTGAAAATGTAGATAATGAAGTAACAATCTATAATAAAGATTATTGGGAGATGTATAAGGATTATGTAGAAAATCGTTTTAAAGATTCTAAAGTAGATAGTGAAAATAAAGAATATTATTACCATAAGAAACTTGATAAAAGAATTTATCCTTATGATATGAAAAATATATTAAAAACTGAACAAAAAAAAGGCAATATAACAATATTAATATATGATAAATATTATAAGGATATACATTATGCAACTTACACAAGATATAATTATAAAGAAAAAGGTTTATGGCTAAGAGGTGATGAGGGTGCTGGTTGGCATTTGGAAACAGAAGATGATTTAACTTGTAGCTATTTAGATAATTTCTATAAGGCATTAGGGAGATAAAATTGAGTAAAAATAAGAATATTCAAACACAAAATGCAGATTTAAACTTAGTTAGAAAATTCTTAGCTTATGCAAATTGTGCTGATGCAAGCTATGCCTTATTAGAACCTGTATTTGAGGGGGTAGTTAAAGATAAAAAAGGAAAGAAATTAGAAGAAGACTTAGACACCCAAACTCTAGGCGATAAATTCAATAATCAAAACTCTACTTATGCAAGAGCTATTGAAGCAAGATTTGAGGAAGCGATGATAATCAATGTATAAAATAAAAAATTTTATTAATTATAATTTAGCTCAATCTTTAATATTTTTATTAGTTATATTTATAAGCTTATTTTTATCAGGTTGTTCCTTTAAAGG
>NZ_NXLP01000037.1:0-13478 GCF_003364125.1 Helicobacter sp. MIT 14-3879 | reverse complement strand
TTGAAAGACAAACTCGGGGGGGGGGGTCTTTCCATAATTGCTTTGCATTTAAACACATGCCGCATACCATTCTTAGACATCAAATGTATCACTTGAGGTTGATAAACTCTAGTGCAACCCCATTTTTTCATCTGTTTTTGGGGTAGTGGTATCTCTTATCTCTTTTGCAATCATTACTTAATAAGCTTAATGTGCGTGTCAGAGATTTTCTCTAACTTGTAATCCCTCAATTTATTCAACACCCCAATGCCACCTCCAGCAATGGCAATAGTGGCTGCGAAAGCTATAAAATCCTCCGCTGCGGGTGTAGCCATTCTCCTACTCGCAATGATTGCTGCTGCAGCTGCAAATAAGATATAAACCGCCCAAGCTATCTTTCCAGTGGCTTTTATTTTGAATGTGCCGCGTGCCAAATTTCCCTCTATCTCTATACAATCTTCTTCGTTTTTTAAGGCTTGTGCTAATTCTTTCTCATCTTGAATTTTCATTCTAGCTCCTTTATCTCAAATTCTCTCTTGTTGCAATATTAAGCACCGTCTTTCCGCTCATTACAAGGTGGTTTGCAGAAAGTTACATTCAATAAAATCGCACCATATACTAATCATTCTATTCCTTTGCTATTTCATTTTGTTTTAAGTTATGACATTTAGCACATTATAGCAAAAAAAGATTCCCATCTCTAAAAGTGCCTTTTATTAATCCTTCTTAGAAAATGCTGTGGCTTTGATGGATAGGAAATCTTGTGAATCTAAGAATCTCTCATCGCAAAAGCTATTAGCATGTAAATTACTAAAAGCATTTTTGAGAGATTTAAACAAAAGAGGATTGTGAGATTCTAAATGTTTAAGTAATTGCTTACTTTCTTCTCTAGCGCGCGGTCGTTTATCTTGCGGTAACCAATTAATTGGACAGTTGCAATCGGGTGCGATATAAATGTGGTTGCTTGCGATAAAATCAATGATTTGTCTCTCTCGCACAAAAATTAAGGGACGAATGACGCCCAAACCATTTGCTGCCTTATAATATGGCGGCATAGAGCGAAGAGAACCATTATAGGTGAGATTCATAAGAAAACTCTCTGCTGCATCATCTAAATGGTGTGCAAGTGCAATTTTATTAAAGCCCCTCTTTAATGCGATATTATAAAGCTCACCCCGCCTCATTCTTGAGCAAAAAGAACAATAAATGCTACCTTCTTTTTTATGATTCTCTAAAATCTTGAAAATTTCTGTGCGATTGAGTTCGTAGGGGATTCTTAACTTTTCACAATATTCAAAAATATAATCATACTCCCCTCCCCTCCCATAATCTACTGTCATAGCAAGAAACTCAAACTTAAAGGGGGCATGCTGTTGAATATGCGCGAGCAAAGTCGCTAGCAACATAGAATCTTTGCCTCCACTTAAACCTAACAGGATTCTATCTCCCTCATTAATAAGCTTATAAGTCGCATTCGTCCTGCCTGTGATACTTAAGATTTTTTTACTAATAGTCGGTTTGTAGTGCGTTGTATCTGTGGATTGTGCAGAATCTAAAAGAGCAGGTTGTTGCATGACATTCCTAATATCGCAAAAATAAACTTGTAGTGTAGCAAAGAAATGCCTTTAGTGCAAGATGAAGATTCTAGATTCTATGTCATTTGCAGGTAGGGCATTGTTGCTACAAGACTCGCTAGAAGCGAATGTTAGCATGATTTGCCCACATAACATTGCTTGAGAAGCAAAATTCTTTAGTTTTCTAGCGCAAAATTCAGAAAGATAATACGCAAAACTTGGATTATACATTGTTATTAGGCAAAGCACACTGCCATTTTATTGTCAATAAACTAAGCTTTGTCTTGATAGGCTGTAGTGTATGAAACTTAGAATCAATAGCCGTAAGTTAAACTTCTGTATAAAACTCAAATTAACTCTCATAAGGAGTATCTGCAACGGGCTGAATAAGTTGCTGTATTTGCAATCCCATATTTATGAATGAACAGGCAAACTGAAGTTACCTTGAATGCCTAGTGAAAGCTTGAATATTGAATCAAATTGGCTACCTCATCTAATGCCCATGTCCTCCAACACAAAGCCAAGCATTAAGCCAGCATTAATGAGCAAATTTACTATCTCTAAAACTATTTTGTATCATCTCACCTTAATTGAGCTATAAACACACACATTACGTGTTATTTAGAATAAAAACATTGTGTTTTCTCTTTTGTATAGAGCTTCTCAAGAATATAGGGAATAGATTGATGAGATGACATTTAAGCAAAAACCCACTGTTCATTAAACAAGATTGACAAGCTCTTTATTTATGCAATAAAGCATGAGAATAGGCTTTGTTAATTTCTAAAAACTATTCCTCTTAACTTTCCATTAGTTACCGCTTACTAATGAGTGATTTATGACTAGAACTTAATGATTGTTAAATTAGGGCAAGAGAAAACTTGATAATATGTTTTATGTCATTGCGCTATTAACCCTAAAGACTCCTTATCTCAAATCAACCTTAAACCTGCATTAATGATAAGTCAGCTAATAAAAATATCAAGAGATGGAAAGACTAAAGAATCCCAAAACATTAAAAATTTAAGCTTTTATTAGAAGTTTCAAATAAGATACTTAACCTAACAGCAAACTTACCAATAAACAATCAAAGGCGATGAGGTTGTGAATCTGTGGTTTCGATAACATATTAAAGAGATAAACTGATTCTGCTTGCTCGTGCCTTTGCACTCTTGAGAGTATTTTGCAAGAGCGAAACAATTGTCATAGGACCAACTCCACCTGGCACAGGGGTAATGAATGCACATAAGGGAGACACATTCTCAAAATCTACATCACCTACAATTTTGCCATTGTCTAAACGGTTGATTCCAATATCTACAATGGTTACCCCTTCTTTTACCATATTTTTAGTGAGGAGATTTTTCTTTCCAACTGCTACACAAATAATATCTGCTCTTTTAGTGTAAGAATCAATATCCTTAGTGTGAATATGGCAAATGCTCACCGTTGCACCAGCATTGAGCATAAGTGCGCTTAATGGCTTACCTACAATATTGCTCGCCCCGATAATCACAACATCTTTTCCCTTAATATCAATATTATAGTGTCTTAGTAGAGACATAATGCCTAGTGGAGTAGCAGGCACAAAGCCAGAAATCCCGCTATGGAGCTTGCCGCTATTTTGCGTATGAAATCCATCAACATCTTTATGCGGCAACACAGATTCTAGAATCTCATCTGTGTTAATGTGTGCGGGTAAGGGAAGCTGTATAAGGATTCCATCAAGATTATTGTTATTATTCAGATTCTCAATCATACCCAATAAATCTTTTTGGGCAATATTTGCAGGCATTTCATAGAGAATAGAGGTAATTCCTACCTTTTTGCAAGCTTTTGCTTTCATATTCACATACGTCTGACTTGCAGGATCGTTTCCTACTAGAATCACAGCAAGACTTGGGGTAACACCCCTTTGAGAGAGTTCTAATACTTCTTTAGCGATATCTTCTTGTATGGTATTCGCTAATTTTTTGCCGTCCATTAAAACCATAGTACTCCTTGAGCTATATTTCTTCTTAATCTTAAAATGAAACTCTTTCTTAGCTAAGAGAATCTAGCATATCTTTAAAGCTTTGTTTAAAACTTTGTAACCCATCTTTTAAGAGTTTTTGCTCTATTGTCTCAATAGACAGCCCCTGAGAATCTAGGTGTTTCTTAATATCTTTAAAAACCTTGCTATGAAAGATTGGGGTATCAGAGGGATTAATCGCCCGAAGCTTTTTATAATCAATTTCTTGCAAAGTCGCTAAAGGCAGCGTATTAACACAATTCTCAAAAGCTAAAGGATAGACATAATACCCCATGTCATTATAAAGAGCATTTTTCTCTTTTACCCCTGTGCTAGCAAAAAGGATTCTGAAATTTGCATTCTCATTGTTCGCTTGGAAGTCCTCATAAATATCTATCGCGTTGCATATTCCATATTTGCCCCGTAAAGAATCTGGTAATACAAAATCCATTTCTCTATCAAAACGCGACACAAAAACACTAATAATACCTTGAGGATTGCAAAGAGTATGCCCGCAATCATGTGATACAGCGTCTGTATGATGAGCGCGCTCCTTGTAAGCTTCATTAAAAGCCTGCAACACTCTTCTTGCTTGCTCCTTGCTAAAAACCAAAGTGGCATTGACATTAATGCCCTTACTCATAATCCTTTGCATAATTATAAAGCCGCTTTGCGTAGCGGGTACTTTTATCATGGCATTGGGACATTTTAGCCTCTGCCACAACCTTACGCCCTCATGCACACTTGATTCTATATCATCGCAAAAATTGGGATCAATCTCAATGCTAACAAGTCCATTTTGTGGGTTTTTCTTATAGAGATGAAGAAGAATCTTGGCTGCACTCTGTATATCCTGCAAAGCTAAGTTCTCATAGATGGTTTTTGCTTGCAATCCTTGTGATAATGGCTGTCTATGTGAATCTAAATCTTTTCGCATTTGTGCAATTTCTTTTTCATAATTTCCGCTTTTTAATGCACTTGCGAAGATGCTCGGATTGCTTGTTGCCCCTTCAATGAATTCTTGTTTGACTAGTTCTTGAAAGGTTGTTTGCAGAAAGTTACGTTCAATAAAATCGCACCATATACTAATCATTCTATTCCTTTGCTATTTCATTTTGTTTTAAGTTATAATATTTAGCACATTATAGCAAAAGATTCCAATCTCTAAAGGACAAGCTATGCTCCCACATTTTATTCCTTATAGCACACAAAATATTACCGAATCTGATAAAGATGCGCTGATAGAAGCTCTGTTTTCTTCACATCTTACACAGGGTTGTCGTGTGCAGAGATTTGAAGAAAACATTGCTACCTTTCTTCACATAAAGCATGCTATTGCCTGTAATTCCGCCACTTCCGCTCTTTACATGGCGTTTGCAGCACTCAAAGAATTTATTAGGCAAGATGAATTTATGCAAGATTCACTCTTAGCCGATTCCATGAGACTAAAAAAAGCAAGAGATTCTAAGAAATATAGCATTATCACAACTCCCATAAGCTTTGTAGCAACTAGCAATATGATGCTAGCCAATGATATAATCCCTATCTTTGCAGATATTACAATGGACGGGAATCTAGACCCTAAATCTTTAGAATCTTATTTGCGTGAAGATACGATTGCAATTTGCTCGGTTGATTATGCGGGTAAAAGTGTAGAGAGAGATAGTATGCGTGCCTTTGCCAATCAACATAAAATTTTATGGATTTCAGATTCTAGCCATGCCTTTGGCGCAGAATTTTATGGAGAAAAGATAGGTGGTAGGGAAATTAACAACACAAAAACAACCCCTGCACAAAAAGATAAGGACGCGGATATAAGCATCTTTAGCTTTCATGCAGTGAAACCATTTACCACCTGTGAAGGGGGTGTTCTTGTTACGCAAAACGATTATTTTGCTAACATTGCGAGGCTGATTTGCTCTCATGGTATAGAGAAGAAAAGCTTCCACAATCATGATTGCATAAGATTAGGATTTAACTTTAGAATGCACGAATTAAGTGCAGCCTTAGGTATCTCGCAGCTGCAAAGATTAGAATCCTTTCTCATTGCAAGAGAAAAGATTGCAAGATTCTATGATGATTATTTTAAAGATAATCCTTATTTCTATACGCCCAAAATACAGCATTATCAAAAAAGCACTAGACATCTTTATCCTCTCTTGCTAGATTCTAAATATCTCTGTATGAAAGAATCTCTTATCAATGCTCTTATCACACAAAATATTGGTGTTCAAGTACATTATAAGCCTATTTATCATTTTTTGTATTATAAACAATTAGAATCTACTTTAGGAATTACTTACCCATTGCTACATAATGCAGAGGATTTTTATCATGCACAACTTTCTATTCCTTGTCATCAAAATATGAATCTTGACACTGCAAAACAAGTTGCAGAGAGAATCTTGCAAACCTTTGAAAAGATTTGTTAATATTGTGTATATTTAAGATTTTAAGGAGACAACATGAATATTGTTTTGCTAGATTCACTCACTTTAGGTGATTTTGATTCAAGGATTTTTGAATCACTTGGAAATTTTACCTCTTATCTAACTACCAAAAAAAATCAAATTATAGAACGATGCAAAGATTCAGAAATTATTATTACCAATAAAGTCATCTTAGATTCTACCATCATAGAATCCTTACCTAGACTTAAACTGATTTGCATAGCTGCAACCGGTATGAATAATATTGACTTGCAAGCCGCAGAAAAAAGGGGAATAGCCGTGCGTAATGTCGCTGGATACTCCACACGTGCAGTGGCACAACATACATTTATGCTAGCCTTAAGCCTTTTAGGAAAATTGCCTTATTATTCACATTATGTTGCAAGCGGAGAATGGGTAAAGAGTGAAATTTTTTGTCATTTGCTTTATCCTATTGTTGATCTGTACAAGAGAGAGTGGGGTATTATCGGACTAGGCAGCATTGGAAAAGAAGTGTGCCGTTTAGCAAAAGCCTTTGGTGCGAATGTAAGCTACTATTCTACTAGCGGAAAGAATACGCAAGCAGAAATTCCCCATAAAAGCCTTGATAATCTACTTGAAACAAGCGATATTATCTCCATTCATGCGCCCCTAAATGAAAAAACACACAATCTTATCACAGCAAAGCAACTTGAGAAACTTAAAAAGGGAGCAATTTTGCTTAATCTTGGACGCGGCGGCATTGTTAATGAACAAGATGTAGCTAATAACCTTAAGAAACAAGACTTTTTCTTTGGAACTGATGTCTTAGAGAAAGAGCCTATGAATGCCAATCATCCGCTTTTAGATTCTACAATTACCCAAAAAGTTATTATTACGCCGCATATTGCATGGGCTTATAGAGATACTAAGCAAAGACTATTGGAAATGGTGGCTGACAATATCAAGACTTTCTTACAAAAGCAATCTTAGAGATTGTGAAATTTGCGCTAAGACAAGCAATAAAGCAAGATAGTATGAAGCTTAGTTTTTTTACCCTATTTCCTGACATTATTACTGCATACTTTAATGTGAGCATCATAGGACGTGCTTTGCAGAATAAGCTAATAGACCTAGAATGTGTCAATATTCGAGACTTTGCTACCAATAAATATAAAAAGGTTGATAACACTCTTATTGGTGGTGGTGCTGGCATGTTGCTTGAGCCTTATGTTTTGCATTTAGCTTTGCAGCATGTCAAGGATTCTAGGATTATCTTTCTTAGCCCCTGTGGTGCAAAATTTGGCTATAAGGATTCTAAGAGATTGAGCAAATACCAGCACTTATCTTTTGTATGCGGTCGTTATGAAGGATTTGATGAGCGTATTATTGAAATGTATGCCACAGAAATTTTTAGTATTGGAGATTTTGTGCTTACAGGAGGAGAATTAGGGGCTTTGTGTATGGCAGATTCTGTATTGAGACATAAGAATGGTGTGCTAGGTAATGTAAAATCTTTAGAGGGGGAAAGCTTTGAATCTAATCTCTTAGAATCTCCTAATTTTGCAAAATCTAAAGCATTTGATAGGACTAGCAATATCCTTCCTACCTCAGAATTTCTTAAAGGAAATCATGCCGTCATTGATAAATTAAGAGGAAATATGGCAAGAATGAAAACACAATATTTCAGACCAGATTTATTGAGTTTGGCTTAGCACAGATTGGATTTAGATATTCTTTGTTACGTTAAAGTTGATTCATTTAGATTAAACAGCTTTTTTAATCTCTTTGCATTTTCATAAGGAAGCTCATTGAAACCTATCGCTTTTACTTCACAGTTATATTTTCTATAAATTTCATGTTTATGTACTAGATGCGAGGGGGGGGGTATTTTTAGACCTACACACTTTGGCTACATCACCTCATCGCTTTCCTCATTGTTTTAATGTTGAGAAAGAGCGGAATTAGAGTGAGTTAGACATTGTAAAGCGTATGTGTTGTGGGTAAGCAACAAAACAAACCCGCTTAGCACAAATTAATAAAAACACAAAATTCTTCGATTGGCAGAATAATCTCTAACCACAAACAAGCTTAGGAATCCAACTCACCCTATCGCCAACAAAATGGCTACTCCTCGATTTGCACACTCGATAACTAATCGACTTCTCTCTTTCGGGAAAAATCGTTTCTTCACGCACTTTCTTAATAAACTTAGAACAATCTGTTGCTATGCTTTCCAAACAATAGATAACACTTCTTTTATCTTCACTTTTCATCTTTATCACAGATAATCAAGTCTTCCGTCTAGCCAAAACATCATAAACACATAATATTTAAAATCCTGCCTAGATATATTGCATAAAATCAAGACCTAATTGCATTTAGAATGCAATTTATCTTGTCCCGTATCTGAATCTAATCTAGGTAGAAGTTCTAAACAATAGTGAAACTTTAAGGACACATTCTGTTTAGCTAACATCTATTCCTCTTTGGCATTAAAAGCAATATTTGCGTGTATCGCCATGTATGATTGCTCCCTCTGGACTGCATACTTTTAAAAAATGCTCTCTCATTACCTTGCCTTCTGAATAGTCTCAAACAGGAGCATAAGTCATTTCATTTATCAAGTCTAATGAATATTATACCCCTATGATGCAATACATCATAGAGAGATTCCTAATCTTATTGTTGATTTAATAATTTTGCATTGATATTTCAAGTTTTTTAAACACACTCAAGAAATCCTTATCAATGACTAATATGTGGGCAGGAAAATAGCTAACTTGATTTGCAAACGCATTTGTGTTATTGTTTGATAAGGTAGCTTTCCTTGTTGTTTTTAGTAAGCGAGGGAATTTGCCCCCTCCCCCACTAACACATAAATGACAGCATAGAGATTCCTTATAATCAAGACAGATAAAGGCATATAAATTCTAAACCCTAGATTCTATGTAGCTCTTCATACACATGCTCACATGCTATCTCCCTTCTTTCAAGCCCATCTCTTTTTACAATTTCTACCTTACCCTCTATGAGATTTTTACCCACAATAAGAGCATATTCAAAACCAATTAACTCAAAATCTTTCATCTTAGCCCCGAATCGTAACTCTCTATCATCTAGTATTACTTCAATACCAGATTCTAAGCAATGCCTATAAATTTCTTCTGCCTTGCTAACTTCTGCTTCATTTTTTACATTAGAAATAATAATATCAAGCTTAAAGGGCGCAACATTGCCCCAAATGCAGCCGAATGTATCGCTTTTTTGCTCCAAAATTGCAGATAGCAAGCGCGTAACTCCAATCCCATAACAGCCCATAATAAAAGGAGAAGATTGACCATGAGAATCTAAAAAACAAGCCTGTAAAGGAGAAGAATATTTGGTGCCTAGCTTAAAAATATGCCCAACCTCAATGCCTTTGGTGTAGCTTAATTCCCCGCCACACTTTATACATAAATCTCCTTCTTGGACAGCCACTAAATCATAATAAAATAAATCCTCAAATTCTGCTAAATTCACACCTACATAATGAAACTCATGCTCATTTGCACCGCATATCAAATCCTCATTGTCGCGTAATTCAGAATCAAAAACAATAAAACGAGACTTTGTAATGCTGCGTAAATGTATAGGACCAATAGAACCTGCAGGAAGATTGTATCGCTGCAAGAATTCGTTGTCTGCCTCTATCATATCAATAATATCACAATCTATTTCTTTGAGAGCATTAAGTGCTTTCGTAGATTCTAATTTATCTTTACCCCGCACAAAGAATACGGCAATCTCCTCTCTATCCTTAAAAATAACTTTTTGCACCACCGCCTTTATAAGATAAAAAGGGCTGACTTGAAAAAATCTGCTCAAATCATCTATGGTTCTTACTCCCGGTGTATGAAATTTATGATAAGGACTTGTTGCTCGTGGCGACATATTATCGCAAGTTCTTGCTACTCTTTTAGCTGCTTCAATATTGGAGGCATAATCACAATTTTTACACACCACAATGGTATCTTCTCCGCATTCGGCTAATACCATAAACTCACGGCTACCACTTCCTCCAATAGCCCCGGAATCTGCTTCTACAACACGAAATTGAAGCCCTAATCTTGTAAAAATCCTACTATATGTATCATACATATTCATAAATTCTTTATCTAAAGAACACTTATCGGCATGGAAGCTATAAGCATCTTTCATAATAAATTCTCTTGCACGGAGCAAGCCAAATCGCGGTCTTGCTTCATCGCGAAACTTTAAGTGAATCTGATAGAGATTAAAGGGAAGTTGCTTGTAACTTTTTATATAAGTTTTCGCAATTTCGCTCACGCACTCCTCATGTGTTGGTCCTAGTACAAATTCTGCATTCTTTCTGTCTGTAAAAATTGCTAATTCGCCATATTGTGCATACCTACCGCTTTTCTCCCAAAGTGGGGCAGGGGTAAGAAAACCCATTGTAACTTCATTTGCTCCTGCCCTATTCATCTCTTCTCTTATAATCCCTTCAATCTTATCAAGAACAATCTTGCCCAACGGTAAAAAGTTGTAGATTCCACTGCCAATTTGATGAATAAATGCTGCACGTAATAGATAAATATGGCTTTTTAACACTGCATCTTTTGGAATCTCCTTTATTGTAGGGGCAAAAAGTTTTGAAAATCGCATAATATTCCTTTGAATTAATTTTTAATTTCTCAGCAAGAATAAAACTGCATTATACTCAATTACAGGCTTAATTATGTCTTAAGAGTTGATTTCAGAAACTAAAATACCTAATCTTTGTAGGAAATAAAAGAGGCTAGTCATTAATGATTTGCACTTTATTTCACTTATATACTAAAGACAAAAGCCCACGAAACACTTCACTCTGATATATTCATTGATGCGCTTTAACAATACTAACACTCGCAAGCCTAGTCTGCATTTGTCTAAGGCAATAAGAATGATTCTATATTCAATTTTCTTGGATATGAATTTATAGAAACACCGATTCTATACAACGGCGGTAAAGCGGCATGATTGATATGCTTTTCATAGAGAGAATCAATGTATGGTAAGCACGAGATTATTGAGAAGGGTGCAAAAATAAATATTGATTTGCTTCCTCTCTTGAACAAGGCATCAGAGAAAAATGTTTTTCTCCAATTTGTATATTATATGATTGATTAGAATCTGTTTTACAATAGCCCAACACAATACGTCCAGCAAGAATTTTTTCAGAATCTGTGGCACTTTTATCAAGCAAAGCCAAAGGTCCTTTAGCATCTTTGGGGATAATCTTGTCCATTTTACCATGAGTAATGTCAAGCTTCTTGTTTTCTTCCTCATTGCGGGCGATGACAAGTCTTGCCCCATCTTCTAGCACCATATAACGTCCGACTTTAAAAAGCACTACGTCTTCAAAGACGACTTCTCTATGCGAAACCATATCTTTAATTTTGAGAGCAACTGCAGTATCTGTAAGTAAGCAACCTCCGCCTGGCTTTTCATGATATTTCCAAGCATATTTTTTAAGCATTGCTAATTGTGTTTGCCTGCCTCTGCCGCTAACATCTAAAAGCTTGTCTCTATTAACCCACTTCATTTTTTCGGGGAAAGTTTCAGGCAAAAGCTTTGCACTCATAGGTCGCAAAATAAGCTCATCAAGTGTTTTTGGCTTTGTAGGATCGCTGCCATCACGACTAAGAATAGAATCATAAAGAGGATTCTCGCCGATTCCTCTCACAAGCTGCCTTACTTGGTCTAATGCTTCTCTTCTTTGACTTTTTGGTCTCTGCCCTAGTACTTCACCACTAATAGCAAAACTTGCTCCAAGCTCTAGCATTTTAGCAAAAGCATGTGAGAACATATTAGCATGACAATCAATGCAAGGATTAAAGAATCTGCCATAGCCAAATCGCGGTTTAAAGAGAATTTTACTAAAAAAATGTTTAGCAATATCAATTTGGATAAGCTCTGCACCTACCTGCTCTGCGGCATGATATAAATATTCACTTTTGTCCTTATTGCTACCAAAGCCAATGTTAAAGTTGAGAGCATAGACCTTAATTCCTTGTTCGTTTAAAAGCTGCATAGAAATCATAGAATCTAATCCGCCACTAAACAAAGCTACGGCACTGATGGGTTTTGTGTTATTTGACATAGTTTCTCCATTTTGTATCCAAGAATTCTTGGAATATCAACAAAGTTTTGTAATACAAAAATTTATAACGTTGGCTATTACCTGCGCTTAATAACAGGGGAACCCAATTCATCGACTTGTGCTTTTCCCTTACTGCTTTCAACGCAAGCAGATTCTAGACCTAGCTTGCAAGCTTTCTGATAAAACTCTTTTGCACGAGTATAGTCATTTTCATATTTATCTAGCCAATGAGCAACATATCTACAAGAAAGAGCCTCATTAAGTGCGCAAGAACGTTTAAAGTATCCTATATTTTGCAGCGACTGTGAAGGTAATCGCACAAAAGGGGCTATCGCATAGCCTAATTCTAAGCCCTTATCAATATAGTATTCCACATCTGCATAGTTATCAATCACCCTTAAAACACGCGCTCGATAGAAACAAGAAGTAGCATCGTCATTTTTACATTCTTTTTTTGTGAGATTAAGTGTTTTATCTACAATACGTTCGTCATTAACGCCCTCTAAAACAGGAGATATAGCATTCGTAATAAATTCATCGTTATCATCAAGTGCTTCAAATGCAAAAAATACATTCACACAACCAAGACTAACATTGCTCTTGCACGCCTTAAGGCTTTGCTTAACACTGATTGCAAGCTGCCTTGCAAATATTTGACTATTATATTCTTCTAACGCACGTTCTTCGCCTATATAGTAAGCATTAAGACAATCTATTGTAGAGCCATTTCTGCATTCATTATAATAAAGCTTGTAAGCTTTGTCGTATTCATCATTTGCTACTGCAATATTAGCAGAGTAACTAGTCGTTAATCCATGCTTTTTATTCATATCTTCATGTAAGGCAATCATTTTATTAATACTAATCTTATCTTCATTAAGCTTGGCTTCATCTTTAGTAGCACAAGCCGTCACAAAACAGATTAAAAAGATTCCTAGCAAAAATGGGTAAATAGCCTTTTTAAATATCTCCAATGTTTTCATAAAATATCCTTGAATGTTTAAAAAGATAAGGATTAGTATAGCTTAAAATTATAATTTTACTATGAGAAAGTAAAGGCGTGATTCTAAAATAAAATCTTGGGAACAATTCATAACATAACACATAAAAAATTATTCTCAAATATTATTTTTTGCTGTATTGCATTTAAAAAAGTGAAATACAAAAAGCCGCTGAGTTTTAAAAACTCAAGAGACTAAATCTTAAATAAAACAAAGGAGTAAAATGAAAATAAAAAGCTCCTAACTCAAGGAGCATATAAAAGGAGTGGAGAGTAACAAAATCTTTACATGTGGGGTAAGCAAAGATTTTGAAAAAGGTTTTTACCATATTAGGAACTTGGAGGGGGTAACCTTCTATAGTAA
>NZ_NXLP01000134.1:0-1949 GCF_003364125.1 Helicobacter sp. MIT 14-3879 | reverse complement strand
ACCGTATCTTGGGAGTCAGGCGGTGGGTGATAAAATCAATCGTCAAAAGGGGAACAACCCAGACTACCGAATAAGGTCCCCAAGTTCTATTCTAAGTGGAAAAAGATGTGTAGTTACTTAGACAACCAGGAGGTTGGCTTAGAAGCAGCCATCCTTTAAAGAAAGCGTAACAGCTCACTGGTCTAGTGATTATGCGCTGAAAATATAACGGGGCTAAGATAGACACCGAATTCGTAGATTGTGCTGATGCACAGTGGTAGAAGAGCGTTCGTATCAGCGTTGAAGGCATACCGGTAAGGAGTGCTGGAGCGATGCGAAGTGAGCATGCAGGAATGAGTAGCGATAAAAGTGGTGAGAATCCACTTCACCGAAAGTCTAAGGTTTCCTACGCGATGCTCGTCATCGTAGGGTTAGTCGGGTCCTAAGATAAGTCCGAAAGGGGTAGTCGATGGAAAATAGGTTAATATTCCTATACCAATTATTGTGTGCGATGTGGGGACGCATAGAGCTAAACATTAAAAACTGATGGAATAGTTAATTAAAAAGTATATAGATTGGAGGATAGGCAAATCCGCCTCTGTATTCAAAACTTTTTAGCATCTAGAGATCTTCGGATTGAAAGGTGTAATGTTGATGCTGTCGTGCCAAGAAAAGCCTCTAAGTTTAGCAATAATTGCTCGTACCGCAAACCGACACAGGTAGATGAGATGAGTATTCTAAGGTGCGTGAAAGAACTCTCTTTAAGGAACTCTGCAAACTAGCACCGTAAGTTCGCGATAAGGTGTGCCTGAGGATTCTAGTAATAGGGTCTGAAGGTCTCAGCAAAGAGTCCCTCCCGACTGTTTACCAAAAACACAGCACTTTGCCAACTCGTAAGAGGAAGTATAAGGTGTGACGCCTGCCCGGTGCTCGAAGGTTAAGAGGATTAGTTAGTCGCAAGACAAAGCTTTGAATTGAAGCCCGAGTAAACGGCGGCCGTAACTATAACGGTCCTAAGGTAGCGAAATTCCTTGTCGGTTAAATACCGACCTGCATGAATGGCGTAACGAGATGGGAGCTGTCTCAAAGAGAGATTCAGTGAAATTGTAGTGGAGGTGAAAATTCCTCCTACCCGCGGCAAGACGGAAAGACCCCGTGGACCTTTACTATAACTTGGTACTGCAGATGGGAATATTATGCGCAGGATAGGTGGGAGACTTTGAAATCTTCACTCTGGTGGAGATGGAGTCATCGTTGAGATACCACCCCTAATATTTCTGTTTGCTAACTAGCTTGAGTTATCCTCAAGTAGGACAATGCCTGGTGGGTAGTTTGACTGGGGCGGTCGCCTCCTAAAAAGTAACGGAGGCTTGCAAAGGTTGGCTCATTGCGGTTGGAAATCGCAAGTTGAGTATAATGGTATAAGCCAGCCTGACTGTAAGACACACAAGTCGAGCAGAGACGAAAGTCGGTCATAGTGATCCGGTGGTTCTGTGTGGAAGGGCCATCGCTCAAAGGATAAAAGGTACCCCGGGGATAACAGGCTGATCTCCCCCAAGAGCTCACATCGACGGGGAGGTTTGGCACCTCGATGTCGGCTCATCGCATCCTGGGGCTGGAGCAGGTCCCAAGGGTATGGCTGTTCGCCATTTAAAGCGGTACGCGAGCTGGGTTCAGAACGTCGCGAGACAGTTCGGTCCCTATCTGCCGTGGGCGTAGGAAAGTTGAGGAGAGCTGTCCCTAGTACGAGAGGACCGGGATGGACATGCCACTGGTGTACCAGTTGTTCTGCCAAGAGCATCGCTGGGTAGCTACGCATGGCTGTGATAACCGCTGAAAGCATCTAAGCGGGAAGCCAACTCCAAGATGAACTTTCCCTGAAGGTCGCAGCAAGACTAGCTGCTTGATAGGGTAGAGGTGTAAGCACAGTAATGTGTTTAGCTGACTACTACTAATAGACCGTTTGGCTT
>NZ_NXLP01000133.1:0-2043 GCF_003364125.1 Helicobacter sp. MIT 14-3879 | reverse complement strand
TAATCTCATTGCCTAGAGCATTGGTAACAATTTCTACTCTGCCTTTAGCATCTTTTACTTCTGTGGTGAAATCTAGTTTGGTATAGCTATCGAAGACTCTTGCAATTTCATTGGTATCACTGCCTATTTTATGTTGTAAGTCCTCTAGCATATTATTCAACACATCTTTGAGTTCATTGAGTTGAGGATTAGCAGGATTCTCTGTGATTCTAGCAGTGAAATTACCTGATTCTATTTCTTTAGCAGTTTGGACAGATTGTAAGACTGCTTGAGAATCTTTCTCAAGGGATTTCTGTGTACGTTCTATGTTTTGGTTAATGGCTAGTGTCATAGTGCCAAGCTCATCATGAGTTTTAATCATAAGGGGCTTAGGAGCAATTTTATTCTCATGATTGAGGTATTGAAAAAACTCATTAAGGAGGACATTTAAGTGTACAAGTCTGTCTGTGATTTGCCATTTTGTAAAAAGCGTTAAGACTACAAGAACAATGCCAATTACAGATAATGCAATAAAAATTGTTTGTAGGCGTAAATCATAATAGATAGAGAGGACATCATTTTTAGGGACAAGTGTTAAAATATGCCATTGGATATTATTGAACAAGGAGATATTGACATTAGCATGTGCAGCATAAGTTTGCTGTCCTGTGGTATCTGTAATAGGTGCTTTGATTTCTTTATTGTTCATTACTTCATTAATCACATTTTCTAAATGCGGTGCCATCTTTATTAAATCGCGTAGATTAAGTCCGATAATCTTATCCTTGTTATTTGAATTAGAAGTAATAATTGTGCCATCTTGCGCTATTAAAATTCTTGCTTCATTGGGATAGCTATTGTTCTTTGTAGCAAGCAGGAATTCTGCGATATAATCGACATTTAATATCCCACCTAAGACGCCTACAACTTCGCGTTGAGCATTAAGAATAGGAAAGGCAAAAATAGAAGCTTTTATCTCCTTGCCCTCAAGTTTTAATTTAGTAGGTATCCCCAATTGTTCTGTTTTGGTGCTTATTGCTTGTTGAACTGCAGGTAATGTAAGGATTTCAGAATTTGCCTGCATACTTTGATTGTTATTTGCAAAAATCATAAGTCGATTGTCTAATCTAATTTGTTTTGGAGCATCTGAATAGTCCTTATCTGCAAGATAGAGAAAGCCATAGTCAATATTTGCGCTCTCATGCGTAAGCGCAATGATTTGTTTTGTAAGAAGAGTATAGTCTAAGTCATGAGAACTAGAGAGGCTAGAGGCATAAGCTTTAAAGGGGTATAAGCTAGAATTGAGCATGCCATGAGTGTTGCTCGCATTGTACTTGGCAGATAGCAACATGGAATTCATAGCAGATTCTATTTCCTTGTGTTTAACTTGTAGCAAAATAATGGCGCATAGAATCCCAATTGTGATGAAAGTGGTAGCAAAAATTGTAAATCTTATTTTTGAAGCTAACCCTAAATGATAATTTTTGGGCATAAATAAACTCCCTATTTCTCAAAAATATTAAACATACAAATTATACAAAATCATTATAAATATGTAAATTCTAACTTTATTTGAGATTGAGTTATCAATGAAAGATTATGAAATTTTTGTGTGCAAATAAAAACCTTAGGTGATTGAGGTTGTCGAGTAGAGTTAGGATTGATTAGGTAGTGAAGTGTAATGCGTGTAGGTTGATATGAGGAAAAAGGAGAAGGTGGCTATGACTTGCAAACGCAGATATATTGACTTGATAACAGATAGCAAAGATATGCAGCATAAGCCTTTGCTTTCACAAGTATTATTGAAAGCAAAAAAAGTTTATTCATAAAGCATTGAGATTTCTTAAAACTACACATTGCACACAAATTCAAAGCCAACCTAATTGATGAGATGTTGCGTACAACAAGATGCGCAACAATGTCAATTTTTGTGTTGCTATGAAGCCATGAGTGTCAAACATTTTAGTATCACAGGGTTTGCAAGGCAAGGTTTTATTACCCTGTAAGTATAAACACACAAACTTGCATGAAATTCTTGGTATTTCTTAATCAAGTACATATAAC
>NZ_NXLP01000132.1:0-2093 GCF_003364125.1 Helicobacter sp. MIT 14-3879 | reverse complement strand
GCAATATTCTCTTTATTTGTGGTGGTGCTTTTGATGGGGTTGAAGATATTATTAAACGCAAATTAGGTAAAAATGTTTTAGGTTTTGATTCTAATTCAGAATCTAGTGTAAAGAATGTGAAAGATTCTGATAATATTATTCATCAAGTCGAAACTGATGATTTAGTCAGTTTTGGACTAATACCAGAGCTAATTGGAAGATTGCATGTGATTGCAACACTAGATTCTATCAGCAAAGAAGCGATGATTTCCATCTTAACAAAACCAAAGAATGCTCTCATTAAACAGTATCAAAAGCTTTTTGAGTTAGACGGTTCAAAGCTTTCTTTTGAAGAAGACGCTATAGAACGTATAGCGGAGCTTGCAATGGAGAGAAAAACGGGGGCTAGAGGCTTGAGAGCTATTGTTGAGGATTTTAGTCTGGATATTATGTTTGATTTACCCAATCTAAATGGGTATGAAGTTATTATCACAAGAAAATGTGTAGATAAAATAGAAAAGCCCATTCTTATTAAGAAAAAGACAATTAAAGCAGTTTAGAAAATAAGGAGATTCCACGGTGTTTTTAAATAAATTTGTAGGCTGGTTTTCACACGATATAGCAATTGATTTAGGGACAGCTAATACCATTGTTATGATAAAAGGGCATGAAATTCTCATTAACGAACCTTCTATTGTCGCAGTTAAAGTTGATCAATACAGAGATGGAGAAATATTAGCAGTTGGTAGAGAAGCGAAAGAAATGATAGGAAAAACGCCTGATAATATTCGAGCGATACGCCCCTTACGTGATGGTGTTATTGCAGATTTTGAAATCACGGAAAAAATGATTCGCTATTTTATTGAGAGAGCGCATAAGCGTAAATCTTTTATGCGTCCTAGAATCATGGTGTGTGTTCCTTATGGGCTTACTTCAGTGGAAAGAAAGGCAGTAAAAGAATCTGCCATGAGTGCTGGTGCTAGGGAAGTCTTATTAATTGAAGAGCCACTTGCAGCTGCAATTGGTGCAGGACTGCCTATTAAAGAACCGCAAGGAAGTCTTGTTGTTGATATTGGTGGGGGTACAACAGAAATTGGCGTGTTGTCATTAAGCGGACTTGTTATTTCTAAGTCTATTCGTATCGCGGGTGATAAGCTTGATATGGCAATTATGGATTATGTCCGAAAAAAATTTAATCTCCTTATCGGGGACAGGACTGCTGAGGAAATAAAAATTGAGATTGGTTGTGCTACCCCACTAGAAAAACCACTTGTAAAGCTCATTAAGGGTCGAGATCAAGTCAGCGGCTTATTAAATTCCATAGAGCTTACAAGTGAAGATATTAGAGAGGCAATTAAAGATCAGATTAAAGAAATGGGAAATGCTTTGCGCAGTGTCTTAGAACAAGTCCCTCCTGATTTAGCGGGAGACCTTGTAGAAAATGGCATTGTTTTAACAGGTGGAGGAGCGTTAATACGCAATTTGGATAAATATTTTTCTGATGTTGTAAAGTTACCTGTATATGTAGGCGATGAACCTTTACTCTCTGTTGCTAAAGGTACGGGTATGGCAATGGAAGATGAGGAAATGTTAGAAAAAATTATTGCAAGAAGTTGATTGATAAAATCCTCGTGATGAATAATGTTAATCTCTTTGAATCTTTAATCCCTATATTCTTTACTAAAGAAAGTTCATTTTGATTGTTTTTGATTTAAAGTAGCAGGCAATATTTGTTGCTTCATTTTTTGTTAAATCAACACAGAATCGTTCAATAAAGATTCAATGCTAATGAAAGCATTGCTATAAATCTATCTTAGTGTGCTTTTTTCTCTTAAATTCTCATTATTTCCTACGCTTAAACACATTTAAATATGATTAATGTCGCTATGGCTTTTATTTTTAAGATTATGACATAACTATATTATTAAATTGCTCATAAAACTAAATACTATGATTGGCTAATTTTTGATTTATAAATAGCTGATACCTACTAAAAATTCATTCATAAATTTAATCTGTTGAATAGTTTAAATAGCAGAATATAACCCCACACCCATAGAATCTAACATTTACGTTATTAGGACATTAAGATTCTTTGTATCGTTTTATACCCA
>NZ_NXLP01000036.1:0-14144 GCF_003364125.1 Helicobacter sp. MIT 14-3879 | reverse complement strand
CTGCTAAAATCTCTTAAATCAACAGACTTGAAAAAATATAGAAATTTATATAAAATTAAAAAACTTTTATCTATAATTTTATATAATATTAAGACAATACTTTAGATTATCAGGAAAAACAAAATGAATAAAGTTATTCTACTCATTCTATTATTTTCAAGTTTTTTGTTTGCTGCAGTCAATATTAATACAGCGGGTCAAAAAGAACTTATGACTCTGAACGGAATAGGCGAAACAAAAGCAAAGGCAATTATTGCTTATCGCACAAAAACACGTTTTAAAAAGATTGAAGATATTATGCAAGTAAATGGCATAGGACAAGGAATCTTTGATAAAATTAAGAATGACATTACTGTGGGAAATGTATTACAAAATAAACCTCAACCTACTAAAAAGTAGCAGAGAATGCAATAAGCAGTGGCGTAAGACAATATCTCTAAGCTTTTAATTCAAAATCTGTTTTGTTGTATGTCTAGTATATAACTGTAGTTTTATTTTAAGAAATTCCTAAAGAAATAGTTATTTAGGAAACTTAAATGTCTAAGATTTTGTTTCATAAACTATCAGCCATGCAAGGCATTGAGTTCTTTAGAGTTTCTTAATCTTAGATCAATTCTTGGTGAAAGGTTGTAGCTCACAGAATAAAAACCTTGAATTTAAGATTTATTCTACATGTCTTACATTTTTAATTTCTCAATGGAATACACATATTGCTGCAAATCAAGAATATTTAATTTGATTAGGAAATAACCTTTATATTGTTATATTGTAATAATTGTTTTGCCCTTGTTTATAAATTTTTACCTTATAAGAGTTTTTCAGGCATAATTTTTGCCACTGTTTTGTAAATTCTAAGCCATAGACTTGTATTGGGTGGGTGATAGAATCTTTGGATTTCTTCTTGTTGTATGGGTTCTTGAGAATTTGTCTCTCTTTCTTGAGTTTCTTTTAGATTGATTGGCACCTGCAGTTCCCAATGACATTTTTTTGTTTTATTATCACAAACTATTCTATATGAGCGCGACATTTGTGTTTGTATAATTTGTTTTAATTGTTGTGCCAATTCTTTGCTTTTAAAGAATACGATACTTTCCGTATTCAGCATGGCAGAACGATAATCAAGATTAAAACTTCCTACCGCAATAATATTTTCATCAATAATCATGCTTTTGGAATGTAAGCTTATCCTCCCCTTTTGACTGTTATAAAATTTTGCTTTATTTTTAAGTTTGGCTTTTTGTGTTTCAAAATTAGGATATTCATAGACTTTGATTCCCATAAGCGCAAGCTTGTCGCGATAATTTTCCCAATGTGAATACACAGGAATAACATCTACAGAAGCTAATGAGTTTGTTAGAATCTTGATGTCTATACCTCTTTGCATAAAGCTTTTCCACGCATTCAAAGTGGCAGGACCAGGGACAAGATATGATGAAGAAATAATAATAGAATGTTTTGCTTGATTAAGATTATACACAAGAGTATCTAAAATAGGCGTTTTAATCATTTCATCACCCCTATCCACTTTGCTTGGTAAATCAGCTAAAAAGATTCCATCGCCCCAAGCAATGTGAAACTCTTTTTTATGATATTTTGTCTTAAATTCTTCTATATCACGCAAATACTCTTCCCAATCCTTATCATTAATATTATATTTTTTTGTTTCTTTGGGACTTTGGGATTTTTTGTTATATTTTTGTTTAGCCCGTTTGCTAGGAAATAAATTTGCTGGAATGCTGCGTTTATAATTCCAGAATTGCTCGAAATTCACTCTTGCATCTTTAGCAATGTTCCCAATAAAGAGTAGGTCTGTATCAGTGAAATTGACTGAAGCATTATCAAAATATTCATCAGCAATATTTCTGCCTCCCGCAATAAGCGCAGTATCATCGAATATAAAAAGTTTATTGTGCATGCGCTTGTTAATGCGACTAAAATCAAATATTGCTTCAAACACGCGGAATGCGCCAAATCTAAAAAAATAAGGATTAAAGATTCTAACTTCTATATTTTTATGTGAGTCTAACTGCATAATGTCATAAAAATCTGATGAGATTCCATTATCATCAATGAGGATTCTAATTTTTACTCCTCTATCGGCAGCTTTATAAAGCTCGTAGAGTAAAAGTCGCGAAGTAAGCTCATTTTTATAAATATAGGTTTGAATATCGATACTTGTTTGTGCCATTTGCACGAAAGCTAGTCTATGTAATAAGGCACTTGTGCCATCAGCAATGATTAATGCGCCATCTTTATTCCCTTTTAGCTCTTCCTTGTAGGGTGTAGCAATGGGACCTTTGAAAGTATTGTATTGTGGCATGTATTCTGACTTTGTGTCGTGGTTAATCGAGGTGAGTGGGGAGCAGGCAGTAAAAATTAGAACAATTAGTATATATAATAAGGAGGTATTGAGACAGGTAATAAATACACCTAAGGCAGAATACAAATAACTCATGCTGATTTTATTGATTATATCTATCATTTTGCTCATTATGTTTGTGATATTTTTGTTATAAAATCTTCTAGGATTACAAGTAGAACTTCTGCGCTTTCAATCCAAACACATTCATTAAGTGAATGCGGTGAATTAATGGTGGGTCCAACGCTTAACGCGATAATGTCTTGTAATCCCATGTTTTGAAAGCAAGAGAGCAAAACGCCACACTCAAGTCCTGCATGTAATTCTACTACCTTTGGTTTAATATGTAAGTGATGGAGTTTAGATTCCATACTTTGCAACATGGAATCTAAGATTTTTTGAAAATTAGAATGCGGGCTTAAGGATTGTGTATTCTGTGATTTGTATCTTTCCCAAGGACTATAATATTCATTTGTTTGCAATGCCAATGTGTTTGGAATCTGATTTATGTAGGATTGTGATAATGTAGCTTGTAGTGCTTCCAAATTGGAATCTAAAAGTTTTTTTGTGTTTGCCCTACCCATAAAAGCCATTTCGAGATGTCCATTGTCAAAGAAAATATGTGAGAGATTTAAAGAGCTTTGCACATTCTCTCCTCTCTTTTCTAAGACTCCTAGATGCATGCTTGTTATCACATCATAAAGAGTGTTAAATGTTAGGGCATGTGTTTTGCGAGATTTATTTTCATGATTAAGATTCTCATTTGTTGCATGTCTTAGTTTTTGCATACTAAAAAATCTATCAGATTGTGTATTAATGGATTCTAAATCTAGCTGTTGAGGGGTAGCTAAGATAATCTTAGAATTAACGGGGATAGAATTGCGTTTCTCTCCCCCCTTCCAATTAATAATATATAATGGTTGTGTTATAGGGTTGTCTTTATTTTGTGTGAGATGATATAAAAAAGTTGCACTTGCTAGAATGGCATTTTGAAATTCTGGTTTAGGGTTATTAATATCTAGCCCGCTATGTCCCCCTGCAAAGTTGTGTGATTGTAAAATATAGCGATGCCAGTGTGAGGGAATCTCTTGTATTTCAAAGTCGCTTTTGAAAGAGCAGTCAAATCCCCCCGCACAACCCACTGTAATTTCGCCTAGAACTTCGGAATCTAAGTTAATGAGAATTTTAGATTCTATAGGAATTTCTAAGTTTTTTGCCCCTATCATGCCAATCTCTTCATCATTGGTAAAGAGAAATTCCGCATTGATGTTTTTTGTCATAAAATACATCATAATCGCCATGCCCATACCATTGTCTGCTCCAAGGCTTGAATCTTGTGCTTTGAGCCATGTTTTCTCTATACCGTCTTTGTTGGTTTTATCATACACGAGCGTAAGAGGGGCATTCTGTGCTGCTAATCCTACACATACCATATCATAATGACTTTGCAAACAAATTTTTGGTTGCGCTCTTTCTCTATGCGCTAACAAATTTCCCGCTTTATCTTGCTTTATTGCATAACCGTATTTTTTCGCAAAAGATTCTATAAATCTTTGCATTTTGTTTGTATTGCCGCTGCCGTGTGGAATAGCAGTAATCTGATTAAAAATAGAAAGCATTTCGTTTGACATTTTAGCCCCTTATTAACATAACATAGCATTATAGCTATGTTATGTTGATTTTAAAATAAAGATATAAGCTTTAAAGTTTAATCTAGTGGTATAAAGTATTTAGGCAAATGATATAAATTCTAAAAATAGTGTAAAATATCATTACAGAGATTCTAAGGAGTTATCATGCAAAAGGAAAAAATTCAGCGTACAACAAATGAATCTTATCAAAAGGAAAATTATTTTAATCGTGAGTTAAGCTGGCTTAGATTTAATACTAGAGTGCTTAATGAGGCAAAAAACATTAAATTACCTCTTTTGGAAAGATTAAAGTTTCTTGCAATTTATAGCACAAACCTTGATGAATTTTATATGATTCGTGTTGCAGGGCTGCAAAGATTGTTTGCTAATGGCGTAACCGAAAGCGGTGCTGATAAACTTACTCCTTTAGAACAACTTACTGCAATTAGAGAATATATTAACAAAGAAAAACAAGAAATTACCCTATTGTATGCTGAGATAAAAAAATCTCTGGTTAGAGAAAAATTAATCCTGCGAAATTTTGATGAGCTTGATGCGCGGACAAAACAAGAAGTGCATAAATATTTTACAAATTATTTATATCCTATTATTGTGCCTATTGTGGTGGATTCTGTTCATCCTTTTCCCCATTTAAATAATCTTAGCTTTGCTATTGCCATTATGTTAAGGAACAAAGAAAACAAGGAGATAAAATATGGCATGGTTAGAATACCCCGTGTTTTAAAGCGATTTGTCCGAGTAAATCGAGATTCTTTTATTTTTACTGAGAGTATTGTAGGGGAATTTGCCGATGAGTTATTTGAAGGATATGAAACTATTGCGTATATGCCCTTTCGTGTTACAAGAAACGCAGATATGGAGATTGAAGAAGATGAAGCAGACGACTTTATTGCCCTTATGAGTGAGGGATTAAAGTCTCGTAAAAAAGGTGAGATTGTCCGACTTGAAGTAGGTATTATAGAAAAAGAATCAGAGCATGGAAAGCTACTTGAATTTGTGAATTCTCAATTAAAGATTCCAAAAGAAGATGTTTATCAGTATCAAACCCCTCTTGGATTCAATGCCTTTTGGGAGCTTATCGGACTTAAAGAGTATGCTTATTTAACTCTGTCGCAGTATGCAGCGAAAGTGTTGCCACCACTAGATAGTGCAGGAAATATTTTTGATTGCATTGATAAAGGAGATGTGCTATTGTTTCACCCTTATGAAAGTTTTGATTCGGTTGTGAATTTTATCCAGCAAGCTGCAAAAGACCCAGATGTACTCTCTATTCGTATGACTTTGTATCGAGTAGGGAATAATTCACCTATTGTCAATGCTCTTATGGAGGCTACCGAAAACAAACAAGTGACTGTGCTTGTAGAATTGAAGGCGCGGTTTGATGAGGAGAACAATTTACATTGGGCAAAGTCTTTGGAATCTGCGGGTGCACATGTTATTTATGGTGTTCCAAATCTTAAGGTACATGCAAAAATAGCACTAGTTATTCGCAAAAATGGCGATAAGCTTCATGAATATGTCCATTTAAGCACGGGCAATTATAACGCACAAAGTGCAAAAATATACACAGATGTAAGCCTTTTAAGTGCAAACACTCATTTTGCCAAAGATGCAGTCAAATTTTTTCATTCTCTCTCTACGGGAAGTTCTAAGTATGCTAGGCTAGATTCTCTCTATACTGCACCAACACAGATTAAAGAGCATCTTTTAAGGCTCATAGCAGATGAAACTACACATAAAGAGCAAGGTAAAATTATTATGAAAGCAAATGCTTGTGTTGATATAGACATTATTAATGCGCTATATAGGGCATCTCAAGCAGGAGTGAGTATAGATTTAATTATTCGTGGGATTTGCTGTCTAAAGCCGGGAGTAAAAGATTTGAGTGAAAATATTCATGTGTATTCTATTGTAGGAAAATATTTAGAGCATGCTAGAATCTATTACTTTAAGCATGCCAAAGAATCTATTTATTTTGCAAGTGCTGATATTATGCCGAGAAATTTGGAACGTCGTGTAGAGTTGCTAACGCCAGCCATAGAATCTCATGTTGCTGAAAAGCTTATGCAGATTCTCACTTTGCAATTAAATGATACTTTGCAACGTTATGAGCTTAAAAGCGATGGAGAATACTATAAAGTGCAAGCAAAAGACGGTGGTTTAAGCTCCCAAGATGCGTGGGAACGTATGACAAATCAGATTCACAATGCCAATAAAAAAGTAAATGAGAAAATGAATAAACTAGTAACGAGAATGATGGGAGAATCATAGGTTTTTTGTTAATCCTGTTAAGCTTATTTGAAGATTAAAAGGGTAAGTGCCATTCTTGTTTGCTTTAAGAGTTTGCGATAGTGCAGGGTAAAAATTGATAAATGCTTGGGAATATGATATATAAGAGCCTTTGTGTTTTTGGTTATGATGTTATAGTCTAGTAAAAGGCAGTTTTGTGTTCTGTCTAGTTGTCTTGCGATGGTCTTGTATGTGGTTGGTGTGTATCTTAAGCTAGCCAATAATCTGTAGTTAATCATAGGGTTTGTCTCATAAAACTAGCACAAACAAACCTGTCAATTGATTCTTAATAGAATTATTGTAGTTTTTGAGAGATTTTCATGGATTTAACCTCATTTGCTCACAAACTCTATTTCTCTATTTGAGAAATAGACATATAAAGTAAGAAGCAAATTTTTTATTTTTTTGAAATAATGAAATACATGCTTTTGCATATAAAATGTCAATTTAGTACAATTTCTTTGTTTTGTATCTACTTATTGCTATCACAGTTCAAATACTCATCAATTACAAAATTAGTGTTAATGTAATCTACTTGACTTGCATTAACACTTTTTGCAGTGCTTCGTTCACGGCGTTCTGTAAAGACTTGGCAGGATTGGAATCCTGTGAAGTTGCTACAATAATGCCGTTTTTAAGTCGCTTCAAATCATATCCCATAAGTTCGTAATGCAAATAGATATATCCCGTATAAAAATTCTCCTTGGAATCCTTAGACTGTACTTTAGTCTTTGGTTGCAAAACATACAATTCATTAATGTTTATTTGTAATATTTTTAATTTTTGACTAATAGGGGGGTTTTGTTCGATTTGTATGCAATGATTAAGTCCTGCTTTAATAACGTTATTGCGAATCATGTTTTTGGGTAAATCAATCCACTTATAATGCTGCAATATTTCTATTTGTGATTTTTCATCATAGCCTAGAATATCCTTGCCATCAAATGGAGAAAGAACCGAGATATTTAAGCCCAAAGAAGTGTTCATAGTTTTACAAGAGGGTTCTAGTTTGATATTATCAAGGCTATAGTATGCTTGCTCAGGAAGCACAGATTTTAACTTCACAGTAACACAGCCCTGTAACAATACTATACAAGTAAAAATTCCAAGATATTGTATAAAACGCATATTTATCCTTATAGTTATAAATATTGTAGATTTTTATCATTCCTTATAATGTGATTACTATCAAGAGCTAGTTGCGCTTGCCAAGTAAAGCATCATAAGGGTCTCTCTCTAGCCTATCAAAAAAATGGCTTACTTTTTCTAAAAAAGTATTAAGTAAATACAGACTATTTTGTGCTCTATTCATAATGGGGATTAGAATCTCTTTGAAATTAAAATCCCCACGCAGCAATGCCTTGTTCAAATCTTTTACTAGCTTGTTAGTGCTTATAAGCGTTTCATCAAGGTAGGCACGCGTACTTTGAAAGGAATTAAGCATATTTAAGATCTCTTCTAATGTCTTGCTGTCTGTAATCACTTTAATATTGTGCAAAATCTGTTGCACATCAGCACTCATTCCTTCGGCATCACCTAGTATTTTGCTTAGGGTATTTTTAGATAAAGTAAGATATGCTTTAGAATCATCTGTAATAATGCTACCTTTCTCATTCTGCTTTAGATTGAGATAACTCATCCCCACAAATCCATCTGAATCTAATATCAATTCAGATCCCTCGCGCACAGGAATTTTTTTATTGATTGCAACATCTATTTGCACAACGCCAATCTCTCCATCTTTGAATCTAAGTCCTACGATATTTCCCACAGTAATTCCCTTATATTTAACTGGGGTATTGGTGCTAATGCCTGCAATCTCATCTTGCGTATAAACATGATAGATTCTCGCCCTCCTCTCATCAATGCCAAATCTCCCAATCCAAAAGATAAACGCAATCATGGCTATTGTTAAGGCACAAAAAGTTACACCAATTAATACGTAGTTTATGTCGCGCTCCATATACTTCCTTTGTTGTTAGTTAGTCTCAATATTTCTCCAATATTTTTCGCCTCTTGAAGAATGAAAGAGACTGCCTTTGTGCTTGCCTGAATTTGCTTCTTTGGCAAAATCACTAAGTGTACCACTAAATTCAATTTTTTTATTTGCTAAGAGAATAAACCTATCAGTTACATCTTTAATACTGTCTAAATCATGGGTAATCATGACGATAGTTACACCAAATTTTTCTTTCAATGATAAAATAAGATTATCAAACTTGCAAGCACTTGCGGGGTCTAAACCGCTCGTAGGTTCATCCAAAAATAAAATATCCGGCTCTGTGCTTAGTGCTCTGGCTAATGCGACACGTTTTTTCATACCACCACTTAGCTCATTGGCATATTTGTTGCACACACTAGTGTCAAGCCCTACATTCGATAGCCAAAACTTTGCAATCTCTGGATAGAGATGTGCAGGAAAATGCGAATATTCCTCTAGGAGACTTGTTATATTTTCTAGCACTGTCAGAGAGCTAAAGAGTGCCCCAAACTGAAATACTACTCCCATTTTTTGCATAATAATATGCTTTTTAGTATCTTTAAGATTCCATATATCAGTATCGAGAATTTTAATATTACCACTCTTTGGTCTATGCAAGAAAATCAGAGTGTGTAGTAATGTGGTTTTGCCACTACCACTACCACCAAGTATAGAGAATATTTCACCTTTATTAACATGGAAGCTAATATTATCGTGTATGATTGTTTCTCCATAATTTGTGCAAAGACTATCCACTTCAATAATGTTCATAGGTTAAACCTTGTAAAAATGAAAGAGAAAATTGCATTTGCCATAATAATCCAAAAGATTGCATTTACTACGCTAATGGTTGTCATCTTGCCAATAGACTGTGTGTCGCCCTTGCATTCTAAACCACGAAAGCAGCCCACAATACCAATAATTGCGCCAAATACAGGAGCTTTGATTACTCCTATCCAAAAGTGCGTAATTGATACCGTTTCATAGAATCTCTCTAGGTACATTTCAAATCCTATATTAACACTAGTCTTGATTGCTACCATACCCCCAAATAATGCTACTGCATCTGCGGCAAAAACCATTAAGGGCATGACGATGATTAAAGCCAAGATTCTAGGAATCACTAAAAAATAAAAGAGATTAAGATTCATAGCTTGCATAGCAGACAGCTCTTCGGTTAATCGCATAGAACCTAGTTGTGCTGTAAAGCTTGAGGCACTGCGCCCTGCAATGACTAAAGCCAAAATAAATGGACCCATCTCTCTTAGAGCGAGTTTAGCTGTTGTATCTACACTCATAATAGGCACACCCATAGAGTTCAATTGATATGCTCCCTGCAGTGTAATAGCGTAACCCACAATTAACGCTACAGCTAACCCTATAGGTAGGGCTTTAAAGCCTTGTTCATAGACGTGATATGCTAAGGAGTTAAGTCGAAAATTAGAGGGATTAAGACAGGAAAGAGCAAAAAAATGTAAAAACATTCCCATAAAGTTAAAAAAAGCTAGTGCGCTCATATAAAAACTGTAGCACCATTTGCCAAGATTCTCTAAAAACTGAACAAAAATACTTTTTTTTGATGGAATCTGATAATCATTATATGAAAAAATTTTTTGTTGTGTATATTCTATATTGTGAGATTCATAGGCTATATCATTCACAAAGATTTGATATGAATCAGAGAGAAGAAAAGGCAATAATGACATAATCTGAGGATTATCAAGATAAAGGGATACCTTAGTGATATGATGCTTTTGTAGAGTATCTCTAAGAAGTAACATAAGGATAATACCAACTTTTGCTCGCTTGAAAAAAATATGAATATTTTCTTTGTGTTTTTGTATTTGCGTGCTTAGAGCATTGATATAGGCTTGTTTAACAAAACTATCCCAGTTTCCCTCTATAATTACGGCATTATCTGGAACTTGTATGCTAGCGAAATTGTTACATAATGAATGTTTTTCATCATTTACAACAAACACAAAATCTCCTTACTCCATAACCTCATGTATTTGATGTAATATTGTTAGTTGGTTTGGATTCTATCTAATTATGGGAATAAAATAGCTAATGTATTAGCTTAAACGACTTAAACTGATTTTAGATTTACAAATAATATGTTAGAAGACTTGAAGCATATTACAAGATTCTATAATAGCACAATGTGGTATTTTACAATTCTTAGCAGTACAGATACCCCCCTCCCCATTTTTTGTTATAGTCAAGCAAGGATATAATCTTTTGTGTTGATTTTGCTACAAAATGTTAAGCTTTTAATTTTTATGTTCTTAGAAATATTTATATTAGAAATACACAGTCTCGCACATTTCACATGCAAACTAAAATAAGGCATATAAAAACATGCTTTATGATATAATTTTTTAGAAAGAGAATTAATAAAGAGAATACAATGCGCAATCTTGCAGAGCAATTTCGTCCAAAAGACCTTAAAGATTTTATTGGTCAAAAACATTTATTGGGGAAAAATGCGCCTTTAAAAATTATAGTTGATTCCTGTCGGAATCAAATTGGATTAATGCCTCATATTGTTATATTTGGTCCTCCGGGTAGTGGTAAGACAAGTTTAGCTCGCATTATTGCTAGAGAAAATAATCAACCCTTTTTAGAGTACAATGCAACCAACTTTAAATTGGAGACTCTTAAAAGAGACTTAGCACAGTATGCGCACACGCTTGTGAAGCCCTTATTTTTCATTGATGAAATTCATAGATTGAATATTGCTCAACAAGAATTTTTTTTGCCACTTTTGGAAAAAAATACCATTAGCTTTATTGGAGCAAGCACAGAAAACCCCTTTTTTACATTAAGTGCGGCATTAAGAAGTAGGTTATTGCTTTTTGAATTCAAGGCATTAGTACAAGAAGATATAGAACATCTTTATGAGAAAGTTATAAAAAAATATCCACCCAAACATTCATTCCAACACGTGAAACAATGGCTTTTAGATAGGCAGCAAGGAGATTGTCGGACATTCTTACAATTACTTGATATTGCCTTAGATATAGATTCTAATCATGAAGTGAAATTAGAAATGCTACAAGAGATTATAAAACATTCACAAGGGATTCGAGATAAAAATATACACTATGATTATATTTCAGCTCTTATTAAATCAATCAGGGGAAGTGATGAAAATGCTGCTATCTATTATCTTGCATGTTTAATACAAGCAGGAGAAAACCCAGAGTTTATTGCTAGGAGACTTGTAATTTTGGCAAGTGAAGATATTGGCAATGCTAATCCTAATGCACTTAATCTTAGTGTGAGCACAATGAATGCAGTAAGCAAAATCGGATATCCCGAGGCACGTATTATTCTTGCACAGTGTGTGATTTATTTATCTTGTTCGCCTAAGAGTAATAGTGCCTATATTGCAATTAATGCGGCATTGGAAGATACAAAAAAAGGTATAGACGAAATACCCTATTATTTATATAAAAACAGCAAAGATTATCAGTATCCTCATGATTTTGGAGGGTTTGTAGCACAAGTATATCATAAGGGGAAAAGATACGTACAACATAAAAACATGGGTTTTGAAAAGACCTTGCAGGAATGGCTAATGAGAATCAAGGGATTAAAAAAAAATTAAAAGTATTGGATAATAAAAAACGTTAGGTAGTTTTTGCTACCTAATATATCAAAGTGTGAAATAAATCTTAACCCGATAAAAAGCTAGTTAAATCTTATATAAAGAGTAAGTGCTATTTGGTGCCACATTCAAATACATTGGCATGAACTCTATAAGATAGAATTTTACCATTTTGAGGAATCTTCTGCCAAGCTGTACAATCCTTTTCTTCATATTGTCCATCTTTAACACGCATCTCACAAATCATAGCTTCTTTTGTTAGTTTAACTAAAATCCTACTATCTTCATTAACTAATTCAGAAGCTTTATTTCTCAAATCATTTGTAGCACCTTCACGAATGTCCTCAAAAGAAGGTGGTACTTTACCGTCAGAGTTGTCTTTACCCTCTACCTCACCTAGGAGCTTGCAGGTATAGGGTACGCTATAAGCCACCGCAATACCTCGTGCCTCTTCATTAAGCTTCTTGGGTTCATAAGCAGGAAGCTGAGGCATTTTAATATAGGGGGCTACTTTTGTAATAGTGATTTCTCTTGCTGCATCAACGGTAACTTCAGATTCTCTGCTATAACTTACCTTACTTTTTGAACCCCCAGAGCTTCTAGTATCGTTTTTAGAAGAGCAAGCTACCAACAGAGACACAGTGCCTACCGCTATTCCAAATTTTAAAAAACTATCAACTAAATTCTTATTTAACATCTTTCCACCTTAATATTAATTTAACTTAAAGAATATCATTCTCTATCTAGGACCGCAATCAAACACATTGGCATGGATTCTATAAAATAGAATTTTTCCATTACTTGGAATCTGTGTCCATTGTGTACAATCTTTTTCTTCAAATTGGTCATTTTCAGTTCTAAGCTCACAGGTCATTGCTTCTTTTACAGGGGTTAAAATAACCCTATCTCTTGCATCAACAAGATCCATAGTACCGTTTCTTAAATCATTTAATGCACCCTCTCTAATGAGTTCAAATGAAGGTGCTGCTTTGCCATCGGAACTATCAATGCCCTCTGCTTCACCCAAAAGCTTACAATTCAATGGAACACCATTAACAACAGCAATCCCTTTCGCTTCTTCTATAAGTGGCTTGGGGGTATATTGTGGTAACTGTGGTAGTTTATAGTATGAGTAGGGAGCAGATTTAGTGATTGTCAATTCTCTTGCTACATCTATATTTTCTTCTCTAGGTTTTGTGCCTTTCAATGTATTGGTGTCACTTGAACCAGAATATGACTGCGTATCTTCTGTTTCTACTTCCACCTTTACATCATCATCTGCAACAGAAAAACTAAACATAGCCAATGACATACAGCCCGCAACTAAACTTGCCTTTATAATATTTTTATTTAGCATAATCTTCACCTTTCTATTTTTATTTGACTTTAGCTTTTGGTAGGATAAAGTCACTTTCTAACAATAATAATTTCTTATCGCCTCAAGTATAAGCTTATTTCTCACCACATTCAAATACGTTAGCATGAATTCTATAAGATAGAATCTGAGAATTTGGTTTGAGCTTATTCCATAATGTACAATCTTCTTCTTGGTATTTGTCTTTTTTAGTCCTGACTTGACAAATCATAGCTTCTTTTGAAATAGAAAGCATCAATCTTTGTCCACCTCTTACAAGGTCAGCAGCCTGATTTCTTAAATCGTTTGTTGCACCTTCTCTAATTTGCTCGAAAGTTGGACCTGCTTTACCACCAGCTTCATCTTTACCTTCTACTTCACCCAACACTTTACAATTATAAGGAATACTATAAGCTACTGCAATACCTCTTGCAGATTCATTAAGTGTTTTTGGCTCATAAGCAGGTAACTGCGGGTCGATAGAATAACCTACTGCTTTATAAACTGCAAGCTTTCTAGCACTTGGTTCTAGTTCAGTTTGATAACCGCTTTTCTTTGCAGAATTCTTCCCAGAGCAAGCTGCCAATACTAAAACAGCCGCTGCCGCTAAACCAACTTTTACTGACTGGTTTAAGACTTGTTTGTAATTCAACATTTTTTACACCTTTGACATAGATATAGAGTAATACTAAAAAACTAGAGAGATATATCCATAAAGGACTATCCCAAGTTTTCTTGTTATGGCATAGTAACAAAAAAGAAAAAAAAAATCAAGATATTTTCAATAAAAAACAAATTAACGAAAAACTATAATACTTAAAAGTAAAGCAAAATCTTTACAATCCCCGTTGGAATTGAATACCAAAGGTTATTGTTTCTACAACAATACACTAAAT
>NZ_NXLP01000131.1:0-2139 GCF_003364125.1 Helicobacter sp. MIT 14-3879 | reverse complement strand
TTAAAGCCTAAGAATGACAGAAGTAAAGAGTATATTATTTAGTAATGACAAGAATTGCTAGATTCTTCAGTCGTGCTACACAAAGCTTTAAGAATGACAAAGGAAATTGCAAGTGGAAATGTATCAAGTTTATCAATTTGATAACTTAAAAATAAACTTTAAATAAAGGAGCATTAATGAAAAAGCCTAATTTTTCACAAAACACTTCACAGGATGCAGTCTTGCAAACAGATTCACAAGCAATCTCACACCAAATTTCAAAGACTAGCTCACAAACCAATTCACACCTAGATTCACACCCTACCTCTTCGCACCAAGATTCAGAGAAAAAGCTCGCAATTTCGCACTTAGATTCACAGGATAACTTACATCAAGTTTCACAAACCAACTTACAAACTACTTCACACAAGAAAAAATCCACCACTTCGCACCCAGCCTTTTCACAAGCGAGCTTTTCAAGCAGAAGTATGCCTGCACCAAGCACAGATAGGGATATTTTCACGAGGGATTTGACAGGAGAGCTAATTGATATGAATGACCCTGAATTTGCAAAGATTCTAGCAGTGATACAAAATACCATTGCCCTCACGCACAAGCTCAATAGCTTCCACCATAGCCAAGAGGAAGTGCGGGCAATCTTTAGCGAGATTATAGGTAAAGAGGTGGATTCTAGTGTGTGGATTATCCCGCCTTTTTATGTAGATTTTGGGAAAAATATCCGCGTGGGCAAAAACTTTTTTATGAATCAAGCCTGCACCTTTATGGATAGGGGTGGTATCATAATTGGCGATGATGTCTTTATCGCCCCTAAAGTCTGCCTCACAACGATTAACCACGACTTTAATCCCTATAATCGTCAAGCGACTTTTTGCAAGCCCATAATCATCAAAGACAGAGTGTGGATAGGGATTAATGCTACCATTTGTCCGGGCGTAACCCTAGGAGAAAACTCTATTATCGCCGCTGGGAGCGTGGTAACCAAAGATGTCCCGCCAAATGCGATAGTCGGGGGCAACCCCGCAAGGGTGCTCAAGATGTTGGAGTTTGAAAAATGAGGAGCATACAAAATCCCCAACCACAATAAATACTATTGAAAAGTCAAATTTTCAAAACACTTTCACCCCACCCTTTGAGATTCCACAATCTTGGGTATGGGTGAGATTGGGAGAAGTGTGCGAGATAGTGTTAGGGAAAACACCTAAAAGAGAAATTATTGAATATTGGAAGCCAAATGATTACCATTGGGTAAGTATTGGTGATATGCTTGAGAGAGAAACAATTACCAGCACAAAAGAATGTATTAGTCAAAAGGCAAGGCAAGATTGCTTTGGCGATTCTATAACTCCTAAAGGCACATTGCTTTTAAGCTTTAAATTGACTATCGGCAAAACAAGTTTTTTGGGTTTTGATGGGTTTTACAATGAGGGTATAGTGTCTATTATTCCAAAAATTTATAGAGATGTTTCAGTTTTGCCTCAACATGAAAAGGCAAATTATCATTCTGGGGCATTAGCCGAAGAAGCCCAAAAAGATACAATTTTCAAAAACTTTTTATTATATTTTTTGCCTATATTTACAAATCTTTGTGAGAAAACAGGAGCGATAAAAGGAGAAACACTCAATAAAGAAAAGCTTATTCATCTCCCAATCCCCCTACCACCATTACAAGAGCAAAAAGAAATTGTAGCAACTTTAGATTCCCTCTTCACTCTTACAAAAGGCTTAAGGCAAAAGGTTAAGGTAGAATAATAGTATCTTAGGAATTTTTTGATACAATCTAGCTTAATTTTAAACCTCATTAGGAAAACGCCAAAAGAGTAATGCAAATACAAATTAATGTGAGCCGATTAGAGTATTTATTGGAGCTTTTTAAACTCTCAAAAGAGGATTTGCAAAGAGAAATTAATGCAAAAATTGACTTTAATAAACCATTGACGAAAACAATCTTAAAAAAGATTGATGATGTTTTTAAAATGGGTTTAGATTTTTATACAAACCCTTTGCAAATTGATACACAAAATTCAAGTATTTTATTCAGAAAAGCCCAAAAAGATACAATTTTCAAAAACTTTTTATTATATTTTTTGCCTATATTTACAAATCTTTGTGAGAAAACAGGAGCGATAAAAGGAGAAACAC